>CALMMX010000063.1 GCA_937868545.1 uncultured Bacteroidota bacterium | reverse complement strand
ATAAAAAACAAATTTTAAAGTTCACTTAATAATAAAATGTATGTGTATCAACCTAAAACTCCGGACAAACAATTTTAACTTTATGTCTGTATGGGCTATCATCTCCTTTTACCTCAAAAATAAGGCTTACTTCATGCGATCCAGATGATTTACTTGCTAATCTTGAAACTGTTAAATCATAACTATATCCAAATCTCATATTCATATTTACAATATTATAGCCAACAGTAAAAGCCAGTGCATCATTTCTATCTACAAATTCTTTCTTTTTTTGTATAGGCACTCCTCTGTATAGCATACCAACTGTTAGGTCATGTATAATATAATTAGCACCTACGTCAATTTGGTTAAATTTTGCTTGGTGCCTGTAACTTGCCCATACAATACCGTATTTTGTGTGCTTATTGTATTCTTTGTTTTTTACAATTTTTATTCCAGCATTAGCATGCCAATACACTGGTAATCTTGCTTGCCTATCAATTGTACTTGTGCTTGGTCTGTTTAAATGATTTACTGATAAACCTGCCCAAATTTTATCGTAGCTATATATTGCACCAACACCTCCATCAAAATAGTTTATGGTGCCATTATATATTTGTTCATACGAAGTAGAACTTTGTGTATATAATTGATCGTTAAATACAAGTTTACTAATATCAATTTCTTTTCTTGAGTAATCCACATTTAAACCTAATCTAATGGTTTGGTCACGAGTAATTTTTAATGAATAAGAATACAGTAATCTTATATTATTTAAAGTCATGCCAGTAAGTCCCGCTTTATCTCTGGCATACATTAATCCAAAACCACTTTTTCTTTTTATATTATTAAAGTCGTAAGAAGCCACCATGCTATTAAACGCTTTGTTTACACCAGGCCATTCGTTTCTGTATTTTAATACAGCTCTATGAGTTTCTGTATTACCTGTGTAGGCGGGGTTTAAATAAAGGGGCAATGCATATATTTGCGAGAACTGACTATCTTGACCAATCCCTATTTTATAAAGTAAGCTAAATAAAATACTAAATATGTAAATGCCTTTTTTCATTTATCTAATAAGTGTTACATCACCAGCTTTTTGTAATACTTTAGCGTCTTCTGTGAGTGCGGTTATTTTATATATGTAAACATCTTCAGGGCAGAGTTTTCCTTTGTAGTAGCCATTCCATCCATAGTTTTGGTCAGTAGTATGAAATAATAATTCGCCCCATTTATTATAAATAGTTAAGTCGTAATCAACTATGCCTTTTAAATTTGGATGAAAAATATCGTTGTTTAATGCTGTTGGGTCAAATTTACCATCGCCTGCTGGTGCTCCATTCGGATTTGGAGTAAAGGCATTTGGTATTTCAATACCAGTAACAGCTTGTGCTTTAATAGTGCTTTCAAGTTTAAAAGTATCTACACAACCATGCTCACTAGTAGCTATTAATGTTACTGGATATTCGCCGCTTAGTAAATATTTGTAAATAGGATTTGTATTTGTTGACGTTCCACCATCACCAAAATCCCATTGGTAACTTACCGCATTTACAGATTGGTTAGTAAAATAAACGGGATCGTTTGGCACATACACTAGTAATGGTGTTGCAATAAAATAAGCAAATGGTTTTTCGTATACAATTACAATATCTTGTTTTATAAGGGTATCACTGCCTCCTGGGCCAAATGCTTTTAAAGTAACGGTGTAAGTTCCTGGTGTATTATAAATGTGTGTTGGGTTAGGAGCACTCAATGTGTTGCCATCACCAAAATCCCAAATGTAAGTATTTGAATAAATAGAATTATTAGTAAATGTAACAGATAGTGGTTGGCAACCTACTTTTCCACCATCAAATGCAGCAATTGGGAATGGAGGTAATATTGTAACTGTTTGTGTTATAGAATCTCTGCAATGCCCATTATCAACTAATAATTGTACATTATAAACTCCCCATGTTGTGTAGGTGTGTGGAGCAATAGAATAGGTGCTAAGTGAAGTGCCATCACCTAAGCTCCAATTATAAGTTGGGTATCCAGTAGATGATGTATTGCTGTATGTTACAGTAGCTGCCGGAAACCGTTGTATTATTGGGCCTGCAGAAAAGTTTGCATTTGGTACTGAAAATACTTTAACAGTACTGTACATGGTGTCTTTACAACCATATGCACTTGTAGCAATTAATGTTACAGTATAAATAACTGTTGAAGTGGTTCCATTAATAAATGTGTGAGAAGGGTTAGCACCTAATCCAATTATACCATCACCGTAATCCCATGCATAAGTTGTTGCACCTAATGAGGTTGGGAAATTTACATGTAATGCTGAGCAACCAGAATCGGGTAGGGTAGCAAAACTGTAATTAGCTTCTGGGTAGGCATTAATAATAGATGTAACGCTGTCTTTACAGCCGTTTAAATCTATTGCAACTAAAGATGCATAAAAATTTTGTGGTATAGAACCGGGATTACTGTATGTGTGTGATGTAGAAATAGCGGATGATGTACCACCATCTCCAAAATACCAATTATAAGAGGTAGCTCCAACCGATAAATTATTAAAGCTTGTAATTAATGGAGCACAACCTATTGGATTAGTAACAGTAAATGATGCTGTTGGTTTTGGATAAACAAAAACAGTTACACTTTGCGTATTTTGGCAACCATAAGGCGATGTGGCTGTCATGGTTGCTGTAAAACTTTGCCCTGTAGGGAATGTAGTTGAATAACCATGAACTGGATTAAAGGCTGTTTGAGTAGTGCCATCACCAAATGCCCAAAAATAACTTACTGCTCCTGGCGTAGTGTTAAATGGCACATTAAAAATAGAACAACCCGTATCTTGTGCCAATGCAAAGGTATAGTTTGCTATAGGATAAACCGTTATGTTTGCTACTGCAGAATCTGTGCATCCATTAGACGCTGTGGTGACTAATGCTACTGATTCGTTTATTGCTAATAAACTATTATTTGTATAAGTATGTGAAGGAATTAAAGCAGTACTTGTTGTGCCATCTCCAAAATACCAATTGTAAGTTAACGCACCAGTTGATGTATTACTGAAATTTACAAATAAGTTGGCACATCCACTTGTTACACTTGGAGCAAATAATGATTTTGGAGAAGGTTTTACAATCACTTGCCCCATAGCTGTATCTTTACAGCCATAGGCGTTTGTAGTAATTAATTTCACATTAAATGTATCATTAACTGCTGTTGTGTTTATAAAAGTATGTGTTTGAATATTAGAACCGGAAAACAAACTACCATCATCAAAATCCCATAAATAATTTACTCCGCCTAATCCTGTTGCAAGTGTTGCACTTTTTGGAGAACAACCAATAATGGCAGTTGGGGTAAAATTGTAGATTGCTTGTGGGTAAACTAAAAATGTTGAGACGATGGAATCCTTACAACCATAAGTATTATTGGCTACTAATGTAACTGAAAAATTTACAGGAACTAAGGTTGTATTTGTATAAGTATGATTTGGATTTGTAATTGTACTTGTGCCTGCATCTCCAAAATTCCACGCATAACTGGTACCTCCAAGTGTTGCATTGTTAAATTGTATTTTTACAGGAGCACATGATGGTGTGTAGGTTGACGAATATAATGCTTGAGGTTTTGGATTAACTACTATTATTTTACGAATGGAATCTTTACATCCTGCCGAACTCAATGCAACAAGCCATACACTGTAATTTTTTATAGATAATGTTGTGTTAGAATAGGTTTCGCTCGTATTTGTGGAGGTTGAAGTTGAACCAGTACCAAGTGTCCAATTATAACTACTTGCTCCAATTGACGTGTTTGTAAACGTAATTAAGGTACTCGGGCAAACTGTATAGTTACTTGCAATAAAATTGGCAGTTGGTTTTTGATTTACTGTTAATACTAAGGTTTTAGTGGAACTACAATGTAAGGTAATAGCTTGTAAAGAAACTGTATAAGTACCTGCGGTTGAATAAATATGAGATGGATTAGTTGTATGCACAATTGGTGTTCCATCTCCAAAATCCCAATTATATGAGGTTATTGGGTCGCTTACAGTAAAGGTTGAGGTATTAACAAATAAGGTTGAATATCCTGTGCAAGTTGTATTTACTGTGAAATTAGCATTAGGAGAAGGATACACATCAAATACTTTGTCCAATGTATCTTTACAGCCATTTGTGGTTAAAGTAATTAATGATACTGTGTAGTGCCCAATGGCAGTGTAACTTTGAGCGGGTGGTGCGCTTAATACAGATGTTTGTCCATTTCCGAAATTCCAATCCCAACCATTAATGGTTCCAGTTGATAAATCTGTAAACGTTACGCTGCTATTGTCGCAACCATGTACCGGACTAAAAGAAAAATTAGAAACAGGTTTTGGTTTTACCGATAAATTGACTTTACTAGTGTCGCTGCAATACGCATTACTACCCGCAATATAGGTTACTAAACTTACTGTGTAACTACCTGGTGTAAAATAGGTTTGTGTTTGATTACCGTATGGTAAGGTTTGAACTCCTGCTCCTTTATCAAAATTCCAATTATAAGAATGCCCAGGAGTACTACTATTTGTAAAAGTAATGGGTATACCTTGGCAAACAGAGTTTGAAGTAACACTAATTAAAGAAGTTGGTTTATTAATTATAGAAACAGAAATTGTTTTTGTTACAATACCACATAAACTACTATCAAGTAACATAGCAGTATAAGTTCCGATGGCAGGATAAGCAATACTAATAGGTGCAGTTGGCGGCCAAGCTCTCCAATCAACAATTGAATCGTGACCATATCCCCAATAATTTCCGAAATTCCATTTTTCATAACGTTGAGTAATGTTCCCAAATGTTAAACAGTTCCTTTTTGTTGTATTACTATAGGTGAAAATGTTATCAGGCCAACAGCGTTTAATTACGCTACAAGTAATAACAGCACTGTCTTTATCATATACTCTTACTGGGCTGTAATTAACGGTTGTTAATGAACCAAATGTACAATAATTGTAAGCGGATAGTGTAACAGCAGTTTGGCAATTGATTGTTCCTGAATTATATAAATGATTGAGTGTAAGCCCGGCATTAGTGTAATCAAAATTTTGAGGCCCTGTGCCATCTCCAAAATTCCAAATAAAATGTGTTGTTTCGCTCACATTGGTACTTGCATTAATAAATTGTAATACTTTAGGAGCACAACTCGCAACGCCTCCTGTAGGTGGAATTTGAATCCCGGCATTTACAGGTTTTTCCATAACTACAACGCCTTGTACAGTACATGTACCAGTTGTAATTAAAACTATAAACGTATCTATTGCAGTTGAATATGGATGTGAAATAATGGTTGGACTTGTGTAACTTGATCCAGTAGTTATTGCTGTACCATCTCCCCAATCAATTGAATATGCTCCGAAATTTGAACCTCCTTGTAAATTTAAATTATAACTACCGCCACCACAGCTAATCCAATAGGGGTTAGATGATAAATTGCCATTGCCATCGTAAAATTGAGGACATTGTGCTTTTATTATAACATAAAATGTTAAAAATAAAAATGTTAAATATTTATGTTTTAAGTTGATATTCAAATCTAATAAAATTAAAATAGGAATACAATTTATTTTAATAACTCATACTATAGATTAGCTCATTTTGCTTTTGAATGCTAAGGGTTTTGTAATGTGATTTTTGTGAAGCAAATTATTTATAAAAAATATTAAGAATAAAGTAAAAAGTGTACATTAGTGAAAAAAAATAATGGACTATAAAAACGACGTTGAAGCAATAGATGCCTTTGTAGTTAAATACAAACAGCTAAATTCTGAAATTGGAAAAGTTATTGTTGGACAAAATGATACTATTAAAAATGTATTAATTTCTATATTTTGTAAAGGGCATTGTTTATTAGTTGGCGTTCCGGGGCTCGCAAAAACATTATTAGTAAATACTATTTCTGATGTATTGGGCTTGTCATTTAGCAGAATTCAATTTACTCCCGATTTAATGCCTAGTGATATTGTTGGTTCTGAAATATTGGATGAACACCGTAATTTTAAATTTATTAAAGGGCCTTTATTTGCAAATATTGTATTGGCCGATGAAATAAACCGTACACCGCCTAAGACACAAGCTGCATTATTAGAGGCAATGCAAGAACGATGCGTAACTACAGCAGGTAAGAAATATGATTTAGGGAATCCGTTTTTTGTATTGGCAACTCAAAATCCTATTGAGCAAGAAGGAACTTATCCTTTGCCAGAAGCCCAATTAGACCGTTTTATGTTTAATATTTGGTTAGATTATCCAAGTTTTGCAGAAGAATTAGACGTTGTAAAAAACACAACAACAGATAGAAAAATAGAATTGAATAAAATTATTTCAGCTGAGGAAATTATTTATTTTCAAAACTTAATACGTAAAATACCTGTGGCAGATAATGTTTTAGAGTATGCTGTAAAATTGGTAAATAAAACACGTTTAAATTCAGAATTTAGTTCAGAGGTTACAAAAAAATATTTGGCTTGGGGTGCTGGCCCTAGAGCATCACAGTTTTTGGTACTTGGAGCAAAATGTCATGCTGCAATTAGTGGAAAATATAGCCCAGATATTGAAGATGTAAAAGCAGTTGCTAATTCTATTTTACGCCATCGCATAATTAGAAATTATAAGGCCGAAGCAGATGGTATGAGTATAGAAGATATTATTGAACAATTAAAATAACATATTAAACATTAAATTATGAAAACATCGAAATTAATTGCTTCAGTATTTTTTGCTGCATTATTATTTACAAACAGTAAAGCCCAAGATAATTCTGAATCAGATAAATGTGTTAAGGAAGGGACATTTATTATAGATGGGTTTTATGGATATCCCTATTATATAGGTAAATATGTAAATGACATCTCAAAAGATAATTCTACTAGTACAGATTATACTATGGTTACAAACTTAAATCACCTAGGAGGAAAATTTGAATATATGTTAAATAAAGTAGTTGGTTTAGGTTTGGAATATACCTATGCATCTGTTAATGCAAAATACAATGAAACAAGAACTGTTAATGTTGGTGGTGTAAACCAGTTACAAACAACTAATTATACTGCAAGCATTACAAAGCAAAGAATTTTAGCTAAAGTTAATATTCACTTTGCTACCTCAAAGTATTTAGATCCTTATGCAACTGGAGGCATTGGCTATAAAGGTGTTTTAGCAAAAACAGATAATCCATATGAAGTACAAGATACCCAAGATTTGAATCAATTATTAAATATCCTTCCAATTTCTTTTAGATTAGGAATTGGATTACGTTATTATTTCATTAAGAATTTAGGTGTTGGTATTGAAGCAGGATTAGGAGGACCAATTATTCAAGGAGGATTATCTTTAAAATTTTAAAAATTATATATGAGTAAATTAATTTTAGCCAATGATGGCATAGATGCAGTAGGTAAGAGTTTATTAGAAAAAGCTGGTTTTACAGTGGTAACAGAAAAAGTTGCACAAGAGGACTTAGCTTCAGAAATAAATAGTAAAGGATATGTTGCCCTTACTGTGAGAAGTGCTACCAAAGTAAGAAAAGAAGTAATTGATGCTTGCCCTAATTTAAAAGTAATAGGTAGAGGCGGAGTAGGAATGGATAATATTGATGTTGAATATGCTCGTTCTAAAGGATTACAAGTAATTAATACTCCAGCTGCATCAAGTAATTCGGTTGCAGAATTGGTATTTGCACATTTGTTTAATGCTGTACGTTTTTTATACGACAGTAACAGAAATATGCCAGTAACAGGTTCTTCAAAGTTTGAAGATTTAAAGAAAAGTTATTCTAAAGGTGTTGAGGTAAGAGATAAAACTATTGGTATTATTGGCTTTGGTCGTATTGGACAATATACTGCAAAAATTGCATTAGGCTGCGGTATGAAAGTTTTGGCTTATGATCCATTTGTAAAAGAAGCTGTTTTAAAACTTGATATTCATGGTACTAACGGCGTGGATGTTACAATAAATACAGTAAGTTTAGAGGAGTTAATTTCTCAATCTGATGTAATTTCATTACACGTACCTGGAGGGAAAATGATTACAGAAAAAGAAATTAGTCAAATGAAAAATGGAGTAATTTTAATTAATGCTTCAAGAGGTGGAGTAATAGATGAAGCTGATTTAATTGCTGGATTAAATTCTGGTAAAATTTCTCATGTTTGTTTAGATGTTTTTGAAAATGAACCAACACCAAATGAAGGATTATTAAAACATTCTAAAATATCATTAACTCCTCATATTGGCGCAGCAACTAACGAAGCTCAAGAACGTATTGGTGTTGAACTTGCCGAAAAATTAATTGAAGCATTAAAATAATCTAAGTTTCATTTTATGTCATAAAAAAAGCTACCTAAATGTTTAGGTAGCTTTTTTTTATTTAGTGCAATTTAATTATTGCTCAATGCTTATAACTAAGTATTTTGAGTTAGACCAAAAATCTTCTGCGTTTAATATTTCAATTTTTTCAACTGTTTTTTCACCTATTAATTTATAAGAATTAGAAGGGTGGTTAGATAATAATTTTGCTTTTTTAGCTCCAATAGTAATAGAGTTTGTTTTAGAGATATCAACTTTTGTAAAGTATTCTTTGTTAAAGTCATCTTTAAGCTTAGTTGATTTACCTAAGCCAATAAAGCCACCTTCTTTAGAAATTACACCTTTTTCTTTTAATTCTTTAGATGTACCAATTGCGTAAAAAGCTGAATTTAATTTTTCAGTTTTAGAAGTGCTTTCTGCTTCAACGTTTTCTAAATTCATTTGAATATTACTTAATTCAATATTTTTTCCTTCTAATTCTGCTTTTAAAGTAGCTATCTCTCCATCTTTAGAATCAATTTGTGATTGTAAATTAGCAATCATTTGCTCTAAACCAGAAATTTTAGTTTTAGAATCTTTTAATTTTTGAGTTAATGAACCAATACGGTTTTTGTTTTTTGCTAATAAATCGTAAATAGCTTGAATATCTTCTTTAATGGTTTCTTCTTTGCTTTTTACATCACCACTTTGAGAGTTTTTTGAAACAATTTTCTCTTTTTCTTTAATAGCGTTTAAGTTATCTTGAATTTCATTAAATGAGTTTACAAATTCTTGTAATGCTTTTTCTTTTTGAGATAATTCGCCATTTAATTCGCCATTTACTCCTGCTAAACTATCTGCAAGTGGATTACCTTCTTTTTCTCCGCCACCGCCACAAGAGCTTGTAAATAATGTTGATGCAGATAAAATTACTGCAACTAATACTAATTTTAATGTTTTCATGTTTTTATGTTAAATTTTTTGGTTTGCAAATGTATGAATTAATACTTTTAATACTTAAAAGTAACCTAAAAATTCACATTTTTTTGCTTAATCTGGCTAAAATGTAAAAAATACTTTAAATGAACTTATATTTACATGATAAATTATACAAATGAATAAGTTTTTTCAGTTTTTAAAGCGTTTTAATCTAGTTCCTTACCTTGTTGTAATTGTTCTTACTCTAGTTATTGGCTGGTTTTTATTCAGAAAATCAGAACCAAACGAAACAACTACAGAGTCTAATGATATAAGTATTACCAAAATACAAGCAATTGGTAAAATGGAATTGGTAAAAATGAACATTAAAGATGTTTTAGAGTATAGCATAAAACGCGATTATTTGCCAGATTCAAGAGTATTATTGGTGGTGAGTGGCGAAATTGCTGGCTGCATTGATTTTACCAAGCTTAATTTGAATGCCATTAATTTTAATGATTCTGTTATTAAAATTGTTCTTCCTAATCCTGAAATATGTTATTATAAAATTGATCATCAAAAAAGTAGAATTTATAATGCTACAACTTATTTTATGTTAGATAATGAATCTTTACTCACTCAATTAGTATATAAAAAGGCTGAAAATTATTTTAAAAGCGACAGTTTAAATAAAATTGTGTTTAATGAAACTGAAGTCAATGCGCAAAAGGTCTTAAAACCTATTTTAGAAAATATTACTCGTAAAAAAGTGGAACTTACTTTTAATAAATCTGTAATTAAAAATTAATGAATACATTTTCTAAGCGAATCATTTCTATAAGTTTAGTTGGTGCTTTAGTATTTCATTTTTTTTTAGTGTTGGTTTATTGTTCTCCTGTTAAATTAGAAAGTAGTAAGCTTAATCTAATCAGTCAAAAATACGTTTATCCTTTATTTCATCAGTCTTGGAGTTTATTTGTGCCAACACCTAAAGTGCAAAATGAAATATATGTTAGGTTAAATGTCAAGAACGAATCAAAAAAATGGCGTATAGTATTTCCAACAATATATTCTTCAAAATACAAACATGTAATTTTTGGAAATGATGCTATTGCTTTATTGTTCTCAAATTCTTTAACATATGCATTAAATGAGATGCCCAATAAATCTGCTGTTTTTAATGGTCCAATGAATAACTTATCATTTAATATTTTAATTAAAGCTGTTAAAAAATATATTGCTTTAGAGTTTAAGAATTCTCAATGCTGCA
>CALMMX010000062.1 GCA_937868545.1 uncultured Bacteroidota bacterium | reverse complement strand
TCATAGTTTCCCAAAACTATATTTTCAACTCTTTCTTTTAAACAATTTGGTAATAAAATATCGTCAGCATCAAAAAATAATATATATTCCCCAAGTGCTTTTTCTAAGCCTAAATTTCTCGAATAATTTGCTCCGCTATTTTTTGAGTTAATAAAATAAGATATTCTTTTCTCATTTCTGCAAAATTCTCTAATAATTTCTATAGTATTATCAATTGATAAATCATCAATAATAATAAGTTCCCAATTTTGGTATGTTTGATTTACAACAGATAAAATACTTTCCCTTATATATAATTCTTTATTATAACTGGGAATTATAATAGAAACCAAATTATTTATCACAACAAACTATTCTTTATAATCTTTTAATGCGTTTAGAAAGGTGTCGGTAACGGCCGAAAAACTGTATTGAGAAACGTTAAAGTAATTTTTTGTAAATGGTACATTTCCATTTAAATATTTTGGCAACTCCGATACAATATTTTCAGGTAATATATGTACTCCTAATTTATTTTCTCTTATAAATTTGCCAACTTCACCTTCCTCGCCAATAAATAATATTGGAGTTTCTGTATAAATTATTTCAAAAAATTTTGTTGATATAAGATCTTTGTCTGTTATAGGAAAAAACGCTAAATATGCAGCAGACTTTGAAATCAATTTAAACAATTGCTCTTCTTTAACAAATGGGTGTATAGTTATCATTCCATTTGCAAAATTTGAATTTATAAGAGGATATTGTGTTCCTGTATAAATATTCCATTTAAAACCTATATTTGGATTTGCCTTAATTATTTTATCAAGTTGTAAAATGTATTCTTGTATTCCATTATACATTGTTCCTCCATATATAAAACCATCTCTCTTTTCGTCTTTAATTACATTAGAAAATTTATCAGGATCGAAGGCATGAGATAATAAATACAATTTCGAAGCAAAAGTTGGATATTTTTGCATTAATACATCTCCCATATTTTGGGTTGGATAGCAAAACATATTACATTCTTTAATAGTATTGAGTTCTGATAACTCTTGATATTTTTTTTTGTTATTAGACATATTTGGAATTCCATATAAACCTCCCCAAGTCCATGGGTCGCGAATATCTGCTACATACTGTATTTCTTTATGTAGCATTTTAAATTCTGCTCCATAATTCAAAAGTGAAAATGGACCACCACTGACAACAAGTACATCTATTGCTTTTTTACTATGTAAATCCTCTAAAGCATTTAACATAGGATTTCTCCATGCAAATCCTTTATCAAATAAATTTTTTTTTGTAAAGTGCGTAAAAATGCGTGTATATATTAAGTATAAAAACTTCTCAAGGATATTATTTGCATAACCATTTAGCCATTCTGGATAATTTCTTGGTAACACACAAAAATCAATCCCTACAAATTCTTTTTGATACCATTCTAAACTACCCGAATTATTTGCACAAACAACAGTTACATTGTGCCCTTTTTTAGCAAGCTGTTGACTAAATTTAGCCCAACGTCTTCCTCCAATTTCTTTCGAAGGAGGAAATGTGTATGATACTATTGTGAAGTGCATTTAGTACTTATTCTTTATACAATTTTTCAATATTATTTACAATCTTAATGACTCTTTCAAAATCTAATCCCAAAGTATCAAGGTACCATCGTATATTTTGGTAACGGGGTTGATTTTCATCTTCAATTAATTGCAGTGCTTTTTCTCTTGTTATTTGCCCTTCACGAATCTGATTACTTCTAAAAGTATCGTGCTCCGTAAAACCAGCTACCGTATAATATACATAGTTATAAAAAGCAGCAGTTCCATCTCCAATACGCCAAGTAGTTGTAGTATCAGGCGCTAACTCCCAATCGTACTTACTAATTAATGTAGAATTAACTTGTTCTTCGTCCCATCTCCAATAATCAAATATGTGATAATAATCAGTCTTTTTATTAAAGCTACGATAATACTCTCCCGATAAGGTATCCCAAAGCGAGGAATTAAAATAACCTGGACTATCCATCATAGCAGAAAACCGCTTAAGGTGATACCGCAACTGTTTCATAGCTCCATTGCTATAAACACGGTCTTCTTCAAAATCGGGTTTAATATCTAGAAAACCAGTTTTAAAATGAGTTACTTCTAATGGATTTACGCCCCATAAATTTAAATTGACACCAGTTTGTTTTTTAACATCCTCTACATGCCTAAAAAAATGTTTATCACCTGCTGTAAGCATCGCCATCATACCTAAATTAGGTGATTTTAGCCATGCTTCTAAATTCATTCGAATATTTTTCCTCTTCAAGGAAATATCAGCAGCAACAATAATATTCTCAACTCCCATATCGGCACACATTTTACTAATGTTTCTTCTGCCCAAATCAGTTACCATTCCCCAGTCGTAAGTATACGTTACGGGGCGAAGTTTTAATTCTTCAATAATTAAATGCAAACCATAACAACTATCTCTACCTCCTGAAAAAGGAACTATACATTCTGTGCCAGATTTTTTTCGGTAGGGTTCAACTAATTTGAATAATTCTTCTTTTGGTTTTGGCTTATTTCTAATTTTATAATTAAGGCAATAATTGCAAACTCCATTTTCATTAAAATAAATAAAAGGCATTGTCTCTGGTAATACACATTTTGTGCATCGCTTTAAATTATGTTTTTTATATACTAATAGCGACTCTTGTGTTTTATCCAATTTAAATTCGGGAATTAAATTCTCTGTTCGAATATTAAAATCCTGCAAATTATATTTCAAGTTACTTGGCACAGGAACGTCAATAATTTTAAACGACTGATGAATTTGAGAAATTTCTTCACATCCTAATTCTGTTAATGTAAAGTTTTCGGAAGCGAAATAAGTCGCGTCATTTTTTTGTCCAACATACAAACTTCCATTATTAGAAATCAATATCATTTTACCCAAGTTTTGAATAACTAAAGCACACGATACCATTCCTCTGCAACTATTCATTATAACATCTGCTAATTCTGCAATGTCTTTCCCGTTATTTAAATGATCTATAGCTATACCTGCAATTACTTCCGAATCTATTTGAAATTTTCTTTCTACAGATAATTTTCCCCAAATTTCTTTGTCATTAACAATAATTCCATTGTGTAATACAAAAATATCATCTCTCACCACTGGCTGGTTATCAGCTAGTCCATTAGTGATTAGCCTGCTATGACCCAAAACAATTGAAGAATTATATGGCTTAATTTTATTTAGCAATGTATCAATATTATAATCTGCACGGCAAATATTATATTGATCATTTTTTATAAAAATTAACCCACTAGAATCCTTACCACGTCGTTGAGAATGTTTTACTAAAGACTTTAAATCAGTTCTATCTATACTTTCTTGGGCAATAATGCCAAATATTCCACACATAAATTTTTATTTTATTCAATTGTTATTTTAAATCAAATTATAGACTTGCTAAATATAGAGTAAAATTTAGCTATGTCTTTTTTATCTTTTAAACTATTTAATATTTCAGTTGGATTCTCGTCAATCTCAAGTAAATTTGACGCACCAATCTCTACCAAATTTTTCACATAATCTTCATACAAGGGTATATTTAAAGAGAATGAATGTCTATTTAGTCTTAATGCATCAAAAATTGTTGTTGAAAAAATGGTGACTAAAAACTCTGATTTACAAATCAATGTATCTAAATCTTCATTTACAACTTTTACATTAGAACATTCATTTTCCAAACCTAAATATAATTCCATTTTTTCTTGCGGGTGGGTTTTAACAATAACTATCCAATTATTTGTAAGTTTCAAACTTAAACCTTTTATAAATTTAATAAAATGTTCATCAGCTGAATACTGTGTTGTAATAAGTATTATTTTCTTATCTTTTTCATCAATTAAAATATCTGATTTAATATTGCTTTCAAATTGATAATAACCTAAAACCTTTATTTGTTCTTCGCTATACTCACAGCCATTTAACAATACATCCTTCCAAAATTCTCCATAAACATATACTAAATCTGGAAATAAAGCCTTTTTAATTATAGACTTGACTTGTTGAGGGAAAACATAAAATATATCTGCAACTGAAATTAAACCATGTTGCAATTCATTTACTTCAATATTATGACGTTTACAGGCTAAAATAAATGCCTCATTATGATAGTGACAAGTTAACAAGGCCTTTTTAAATTTATTATGTTTCAAAACATAATCCCACTTAACAAAGTTTATAAAAAATAAAAAGCTTGATATATTAATATTCTCTAATTCATCTTCAGTCCAAAGTTTAACAAAACTATCTGCTTTGAGTTTTATTCTTAACTCTTTAAAAAGAAGCCAGTTTTGTTTTGAAAAAATATTAAAACCAAATGCAAATTCTTTAATTGATAAGTCAGAAAAAACTTCATGAGAATCAGTTATGTAACAAAATTTATCTCTACCTAACTCAATAAATATTTTTTGATAATAGATAGGCACCTTAATGCCATTTTGAGATATGTATCTGTTTGAAAAACCAATGAGGGTTGTATTTGTGGAAATAGAAGAAATTTTCTTTTTAACCCTTACACGTTTTTTCGTATCCAAAAGGATTTTTATAAGGAAATAGCATTTAACAACAAATGTAGAACGACTAAAGTGATTTACAATTTCCCCTCTTTTGTTGTATTGGACTTTTAAACCATCCAATACCACTTTTAATAAATTAATATCTAAAACATTTAAACAAGAGCCATCGCCAATCTTAGAATAAAAATCTTCTTTAAACTCTTTAAATGTTTTATCAAATCCTTGGTGAGACATAATTACTTCTTAATTACTTCTTTTAATAGCAACAATTCAATCTCATCTCTTATTTCCAAAATACTTAAATTATATTTCTCACAAAAATCTAGAAGTGAGTTTTTACCATCTAAATAATTTATTAAGCGCATTCTCGTGGATAGTTGATTTGGCATAACTAATGCACCACTTAAATCTTCATACAAATTTCTTTTCCCCATATTTGGTTCGCAAAATTGTATGGTGTTTTTATAGTTATGATTTAGTTCAAAAGCCTGAATCATTTTCAAATACATTTCAATAGTATCAACAAGCGCATCAAATGAAATTAAATTCTTATTATCCAACGAAGTATGATATTCAACATATTCATGATATTTAGAACGCATTACGGAGCCAATTGCTAAATTAAATCCTGGAGAACAATACTGTCTTTCATCACTTCCAATTGGATCAAAATCAATAATAGAATACGGTTTCTTTGAATGTTTTAATATGTGTTCAGCAATTAAATCTGTTTGAGAAACACTTTGCCTACTCTTTTTATAAACAAAAGGTCTGTCAGTTCCGCAACAAGTTAAAACAAAACCTCCTTTAACATGTTTTAAAATATCATTTTTATTTTCACTTAAATAAGCTATAGTGCCGATTGTTTCGGGAGCAATTACAAAACGGTAAGTGTATTTTCGGTTTGGAATAGCGGCAATTAGCTTATATAAAAAACTCAAAGTTAATGGCCCACTTAATTCATTATTTGCCATACTTGGATGGCACAAATAAGACGATACTAAAATTTCATCTTCAGATTCGCCATTTAAAATGTATTCTCCATAAGTTAAACTCCCAGGTTTCAATTCAGATTCTATTACCACTTTATAGGTACCTTGTTTAGGTAAAGTGTTAAATTCATTTTGAGAAATACAAAATCCCCATTTCTTTTTATAATAAGATGTAATGTAAGGAATAGCGTCTGGCAATCGAGGAAGAGTGTAAATATGCTGAACTAAATCATCATAACTTAATTCGCAATTTACTGGTTCAGAATAACCAACTACGTGCAAATTATTAAGGGCAAAATCAGCTATTTTTTTTCCTTCAGGAGTTATGATATATGCATTAGTAATATTCCATTCATTTGGAATAACCCAATCAAATACATTGGTGCCAGTTGGAACTTCTGTCAACTTCAATGGAATTATTTCAGATAATATATCAAAACTTTTCCGTAATCCATTTCCAGTTATGCTTCTGCATATTGGCCATAATTCATCGAAATACTTTTCTATTTCTTTAGGATTAATTAGTTGCATTAATTTTAATTAAATTATCGGTTTGCAATTGCTTAATGAGCTCTTCATTAAATATAGAAACGCCCGCTTCATTTAAATGAGAATCGTCATAAAAATGATAAGCAGAGCTCAAATTTTCCAATTTACTAAAATCATAAAATATTACGTCATTAACCTCTATGTTTTTTTTAATTAATGAAATAAAATTATTATGTTGACTATAATCGTAAAAATAAGAAACAGGAGAATACACGCATACTAATTTAACTCCTCTAGTATGGCACATCGTTATTATTTTATCAAAATAACTAATTTGCTCATCATCAATTTCAATGGTCTTATGAGATAATTTTTCATTTGAAAAAAATTGAGCTTGCTTATTCTTGGGCATACTATCCGTTCTTGACGAATAGCCTTTTCCTTTATAATCTTTCTTTTTAAAATACGCCGAATCATTTTCAGATAAGTATCTAAATGCTGCTAAGTTTATTGTTCTTACTTCTTTATTATGCCAAGCAATATCATAAGCAGCAATTGGCTTAGAAATATTTTCTATTAAATCTGATGATGATTCCAATTGGTTTTTTGTAAAAGCCCCAGCAAAAACATCTAATAATAAAACCTTGCAATTAGTTGAATCAATATAATGTTTTATAACAAAAAAGGTATTCTTTATTGATTGCGCCGAGGTGCCTAGGTTAAACGTGTAATAGTTATGATTACCGAAAATATATGGAGAATAACCCCTGTATGCCCTTGACGACCCTGCAAAAACAATATCATGAAGTTGAGACCTATTAAACTCTTTGTACTTCAAATAAGTGTCACCCCCTTTCCAATTATAATAATCGTTTGTTATAAATATTGCAGGTCTTTGTTTATACTTAATTGTTTTAAGTGCAAACATTCCAAGTGAATACAATAAACCAATTGCAAATAATGAAAACAGAATATGTTTAATTTGTTTCATTAAAATTGAAAATAAATAAAATTAACCTTACCAAAAGTTCCAAATAAAATAATCAAAACAATAAGCGATGAAACCATTAAATTAAGCACAAATGGCTTCTTTGATTGATTTAAAAAACTTAAAGAGAATAATTTATCAGATAAAATAAAAAACAGTAAAAGTAACATTGAGAACAGAAATTTTATTCCCCCTGCTTGAACAATAAAATCTTTAACAGCATGTATATCATAGAAAGAAGAGAATGCTTTCTTTAATAACAAAAATGCTTGTGGTGTGGTATCAGCTCTAAAAAACACAAATGATATTAAAGTAAAAATAAATGTTACAATCCAACTAAAACTATTGTAAAATAAAGGAGGAAAAGTTTTACTCCATTTTTGTCTTTTATCACGCGTGAGCATTTCATAAGTTAATGCTAAACCTTGTATAATACCAAAAATTACAAAGGTGAACTTTGCACCATGCCACAAACCGCAAATAATAAAGGTTAAAAATATAGCATAAACTGTTGCCCATTGTTTCCATTTTTTTTTACTAAACTGTATTGGAGTGTACAAATAATCGCGTAACCAACCAGATAAAGACATATGCCACCTGCGCCAAAACTCAGTGACGCTTTTACTTATAAAAGGAAAATCAAAATTCTCTGCCAATTTAAATCCAAAAAATCTAGCCACACCAATTGCCATATCTGTATAAGCAGAAAAATCGGCATACAATTGAAATGCAAAGAGTAAAGTTCCAAGCCACAACACAGAACCTTGATTACCATCTATGTTTCCATAAATTGAATTTACATAAACATCTAACCTATCGGCAATTACTATTTTTTTGAATAAACCCCAAGTAAAACGTTGGATTCCATATCCAATATTATCCCATGAGAAATTTTGATTTTGATGAATTTGTGGGAATAACTCACTTGATCTTCCTATTGGACCAGATAATATTTGAGGAAAGAAACTTACAAATAATGCAAAATAACCTAATTGTTTTTCAGGTTTTCTTAACCCATAATAAACATCTAAACTATAACCTATACTTTGAAATGTATAAAATGAAATTCCGATTGGTAAAATTATTTTAAGTGGCTCAATGTTTATGGTTGAACTGAACAATCCTGCTATCTGAGAAGCAATGTCTGTAAAAAAACCTAAGTACTTAAATACAATTAAAATTCCTAAATTAAATAATAAGCCTAAATACAAGAACAGTCGTTTCTTACTCATTTGTTTTTTAAATTCATCCATTTTTAATGCAGAGTAGTACGTTACCAAAATGGTAGTTATTAATAAACCTAAATAAATAGGTTTTTCCCATGCATAAAAAAACAAACTAGCCGCTAATAATATAGCCCATTTTAATCGGCTAGGTGTAACTAACCAAAATAAAAATACTACACTAAAAAATTTAAAAAAATCTAATGAATTAAAAAGCATTTGCTTTTAGTCTTCTAATTTTCTTGTAATTAAATCTAATAAATCGCCCACATTTTTCAATCCCATTACATCAAAACCTGTAATCTCAATACTAAACGATTCTTCGGTTGCGGTAATTAAATCTAAATGTGTAATTGAATCCCATTGATCAATATCCGCAGCAGTAGTACTGCGTGTTATTTCTATTGCGTTATTTTGAAAAACATTTCTAAAAACTTGAGTTAATTGTTTGTGGTACTTTTCCATTTTTCTTATATATTTTTAATCATTAATACTTTTCCATTCTCTTTTTCTGAATGGCTTAACTTTTCTTCTTCAATCTTAAAACCTAATTTAGAATAAGCACCAATTGCTCCTTCATTTTTTTTCCAAACTTGTATTTGCAATTCATTTATTTGGTTCATTTTAGCGTCTTGCTCAGCTGCATGCATTAATTGTCTCAACATTCCTTTTCCTCTATACTCTGGCAAGGTAGCAACACAGTCTATTTGTAATGTGTTTATTTTTTTTGTTAAGCCTAATTCTGAATTGTTTTTCAAAAAACCAAATGCAGTTGCCATGCTTTTTCTATCGAAACCAGTCATGAGTGCACCAGTTGTTAAATGATTAGAATCTCCAAATTCACCTTCTTTATAAATTGCAAAAGCAGAAGCAGGCACTCCATTTTCGGTAGCAATTAAAAAGGATTTGTAAGCAAGAGGATGTCCTTGTGTTTCATTATTTATAATTTTTTCAAAAATGGGTAATAGCTCTTCATTTGTTTTGTTAAACATTTTTGTGTAAGCTGTAATTTCATTACCTGTATTTTCGGCTAGCAAAATTATTGATGCTAAAAATGAACAATCAGATTGTTGAGCTTTTCTAATAGTAATCATTTTAACTTAGAAATTGTTTATGTAATAATTGTTTATCCACTTTTCCATTTGTATTTATTGGTAATGGATTTACTGCAATAAAATGGCGAGGAATCATATAAAATGGCAAAGCATCTTTCAATTTATTTTGTAGCTCAGCTTGTATAAACTTACCTTCAATAAAAGCATATAAATCAGTATAATCATCTGTTATTTTTGCAAGCACCACAATACTATCAAGGCCTGTAACATTTTTAAGAGCATGTTCCACTTCACCTAATTCTACTCTAAAACCATTAACTTGTACTTGATTATCTTTTCGATTAATATATACTATATTATTGTTTTCATTCTTTACAACAATATCACCCGTTTTATACCATTTTTTTTGATTACTATCAATATAAAATGCTTGTTCCGTTTTTTCGTTATTATTCCAATAGCCATTAAATATTTGAGCACCTTCCACTAATAATTCTCCACGTTCACCATCCTGTACATTATTATAGTTATCATCAACAATAGCACAATTTATTCCATTTAAACCTTCACCAATTGGACATAATCCATTAATTGTTTGCTTTTCAGTTTCGTTATCTAGCTTATAAAATAAACTCCAAACTGTTGTTTCTGTTGGACCATACGCGTTTTCTACAATTGTATTTTCTGCTGAAGATTTCCATTCAGTAACTAGTTTATAAGGAAGCGCTTCCCCAGTAAACAAAGTTGTATGAACACTTGGTATTTTAATTGCCCCAAGCATTTTTAATTTCTTTAAATAAAAAATTGCAGAAGGAGGAATGGTTACAAAAGTAGCCTTGTAATCATAAATTGCTTTAAAAGAATTTACCGCAACAATACCTTCCATTTCTGGAATAAGCAATGTTGCACCATATTGCCAAGCAATAAAAGTACATGCAAGCGAAACATCAAAACTTAATTCGAATGCTTGTAACACAATATCATTTTCGTTAAGATTATATCTCTTATTTAAGGCTGTAATTAATGCATTAAAATTTAAATTTGTTATTGGAATTCCTTTAGGCACACCCGTACTGCCTGATGTAAATAATATATATACAACTTGAGTATCGTTTGGTGCATAATCAATTGCTGTAGTATTATTTTCTGAAAGGTTGTCAATTTCGAAAGAAGAATTCTCTTTCAATTCATTTATTCTGTT
>CALMMX010000061.1 GCA_937868545.1 uncultured Bacteroidota bacterium | reverse complement strand
CAATTATTTTTATGAGTTTAAGCCCAAACAAACATTGGTTACAACGTACCGAACTTTTAATTGGTGAAGAAGGAATTGATATTCTTGACAAAGCACACGTTTTAATAGTTGGCTTAGGGGGTGTTGGTTCTTATGCAGCAGAAGCCATTTGTCGTGCGGGTGTTGGAGAAATGACCATTGTAGATGGCGATATTGTTGATCCTACAAATAGAAACAGACAATTACAAGCTCTTGCAACCACACATGGTTTAAGTAAAGCTCAATTAATGGAAGAACGATTAACGCAAATTAATCCACAAATTAAATTGAATGTTATTTCAAATTTCCAGGATCCAGAAATGGTTAAAGTTTTGCTGGCTCAACCATTTAGCTATGTTATTGATGCAATAGACAGTATTTCGCCAAAAATATACATGATTAAAACTGCCATGGAAATGGGGCATCGTCTTGTTTCTTCTATGGGTGCTGGTGGTAAAATGGATCCTACTCAATTAATGGTGGCAGATTTTTCAAAAACATTTAATTGCCCAATGGCCTATTACCTTAGAAAACGATTAAAAAAACATGAAATAAGAAAAGGCTTTAAAGCTGTTTTCTCTTCTGAATTGCCAAGCCATGATTCTATTATGCGAACAGACGGGACAAATTTTAAAAAATCCGCATATGGCACTATTTCTTATATTCCTGCCGTTTTTGGAATGACTTGTGCCTCAGTTGTTATTCGTGATCTCTTAGATTGGAAAGAAATTAAATAATTTATTCAACCTTTCACTCAATCAAATAAACACTTTACTCAACAATATAAGCGCTTTATTTTTTAACAAAGACCTAAATCAATTTACCTTTAATTTAGTTTGTTTTTAATGTCGATTTAACCAAAAAAATGGTATATTTTTGTGCAAATCGAACTCTAACTTTATATTTAATTTATTATGAAATTTTCACTTAAATCCATTTTTTTTATTGGTTTCATGTTTTTAATGTGCACTACTTTTGCACAAGATAAAACACAAAATAATCCTGTAACATCTAAAATTTATTATTATACATTTTCTGGAAATTTATCTTCTTCTACATTAGAATCAATGCAAGCAGAAATTTTAAAAATGCAATTTGTTACCGAGGCTAAAATTGAATATAAAGCGGAAAAAGGCATTGGAAGAATCCGCATACTTGCTGATGAACAATACATTAATCAGGATTCTGATTTTGAATTTAATATATACAATGTTAAACAATTGCTAATACGCAATAACGCTACCCCAAACGAATATAAGTGGGAATTACGCTCTAAATAAATTTCAATTAAAATAAATTAGAAAAAACTTACTAATGAATAAATTATTACTTATCCTTAGCTTTTTTATTACAACTGCACCACTTTTTTCTCAAAGTGATAATTGCTCAGGCGCTCCTAGTTTAGCAGTAACCGCCACATGTGGCTCACCAATAGCTGGAACCTCAGCTGGTGCATCAATGTCAATTCCAGGTTGTGTTGGTAACGCTGATGATGATGTGTGGTATAAATTTGTTGCTACCGGCACCTCTCATTCAATTACCGTTACAGGTTCAGCAAGTTTTGATGCTGTGTTAGAAGTGTTTTCAGGAACATGTACATCACTCACATCTTTAGTTTGTATGGATAATACATTTAGTGGTCAAGCTGAATCTGTTAACCTTACAGGGCTAACAATTGGCGCTACTTACTATGTAAGAATTTTTCATTATGGTACTGGTTCAGGATCTAGTACATTTACAACATGTTTAACAAATCCTCCACCTCCCCCTGCTAATGATAATTGTGTAGGCGCAATTAATTTAACAGTTGGAACTGGATGTACAAGTACAGCTGGTACTGCATATGGTGCAACTCAATCTATGCCTGCTTGTGTAGGAACTGCTGATGATGATGTTTGGTTTAAATTTACTGCAAATAGTTATACTCAAACAATTAATGTTACTGGTTCTGCTTCAATGGACCCAGTTCTTGAATTATTTAATGGTTCAGCATGTGGTACATTAGCATCTTTAGAATGTGAAGATCTTACCTTTTCTGGTGGTACAGAAACCATTAATGCTGTTGGTTTAGTACCTGGCCAAGTTTACTATTTTAGAATTTATGATTACTACTCTGGAGGTGGCTATTCATATTCTGTTTGTGTGGTTGGTAATCCAATTCCTCCAGGAACTCAGCCAAACGATAACCCATGTACTGCAATTTTATTGCCACCAGTAACTTCAAGCTGTAATTATTTAGCATTTTCAACAATTGGAGCAACAGCAACTGGTTCTGGACTTGCACCTACCCCTTCTACTTGTACAGGTGGTAGTGGAGCTATGATTGGTGGTTTTTCTGCTTCAAGCCATGATGTATGGTTTAAAGTGGTAGTTCCTGCTAGCGGAAACCTTTACATAACACCTCAACCAAACTTTTCTGCTCCTCTTCCAGCAATTACAGATGGTGTAATGGCTTTATACAGTGGTCCTTGTGGTAGTTTAACGCAAATAAAATGCTCTGATGATAATACTGCTTATCCTGGAACTGTAAATGATTTACTCCCATACATTGCTGCAACAGGTTTAACGCCAGGTGCTACATACTACATTAGATATTTTGGATTTGGAACAACAAGTGGAAACTTTGGATTATGTGTTCAATCTCCAACAAACGACAACTGCGCTAATGCTCTTTATGTATGTGATATTAATGGTTATGGTGCATCTACAAGTGCAGCATATACTCCTGACAGACCAGGTACTGGTCCTGGCCAAATGTTTGGTAATAATGAAACATCTGCAGGTGTTAACCAACCAGATGGCACAAACACTGGTGGTGTATTCGGTTACTATCCTTTTCCAGGTACAACAGCTGGTCCATATTCTTCTCCTTTAATTGATGTTAACATTGAAAATAATTCATGGATTCGTTTTACAGCTGCAAGTCCTGTTGCCAATTTAAGAGTTACTGTTGGAAACTGCTGGGTAGGAAATTATCCAAGCGGTGGTATTCAAATGCAAGTTTTTTCTGGACTAGCTTGTAATAGCTTTACACCTGTTTCAAGTTTTAAAGAAGGTTCAAGTACGTTTACTGTAACTGCAACGAGTTTAGTTGTTGGTAATGATTATTATTTAATGGTAGATGGTTACGCTGGCGATATTTGTAATTATACCATACAAGCGCTTGATGGTGTAGCTTTCCCTGCAATTAAAGCATTCCCAGATTCGGTTTGTGCTGGTCAAAGTACTATTTTAACAGCGCCTAGCGGAGCAACTGCCTATGAGTGGTTGCCTGGTGGTCAAACAACACAAACAATTTCTGTCATACCTGGTTCAACCCAAACCTTTAGTTGTATTGTAAGTGGTGTATGTGGCTTTAAACAAACTTTAGCAAAAACGGTATATGTAAAAGCCTATCCAATTGTTGCCATAAATAGTGGTTCTGCTATTTCTACATGCGGTACAAAAACAACTACACTTATTGGAAGTGGAGCTGCATCCTATTTATGGAACACTGGGGCCACAACTTCTTCTATTAGCGTATCACCAACATCCACTACTAGTTATACTTTAACTGGTACCACGTTAGGATGCCCTACCACAACTGTTACAACAATTACGGTTAACCCTATACCAACTGTTTCTTCAGCAAGTTCTACAACATTATGTGCAGGTAGCTCACTTACACTTACTGCTACTGGTGCAGTATCATATACTTGGACACCTGGTGGCACTGGAGCAAGTATTGTAGTTTCACCAGCTTCTACAACTAATTATACTGTTATTGGAACTGCGGCAAATTCATGTACTAATTCTGCTGTTAAACAAGTTACTGTGGTAGCAAAACCAACCATAAGTGTTGCCTCTTCAACTGTTTGTAGAGGTACGCCACTTACTTTAACAGCTTCTGGAGGAAATACCTATAATTGGTCTACTGGCTTATCAGGCCCTTCAATAAGTGTAACACCAACTTTAACAACAGCTTATACTGTAACTGGTACTGCAATTTCTACTTGTACAAATGTTGCAACAGCTACTGTTACGGTTAGAACTCCTCCTCAAATGACAGGTACACCTACTGTTAGCCCTAGTAACTGTGGGGTATCTACAGGCTCTATAACTTCAGTTGTAATTACAGGAGCACCTACTTTAACTTACAGCTGGACAAATACCTCTAGTACTTTAATAGGAACAACGCCTAATTTATTAAATATACCAGCTGGAACTTACAATTTAGTTGTTAGAGATGGAAATGGTTGTACTAGTACATTTGGTCCTTACAGTGTTTCTAATCCTGGAGCACCTGCTGCGCCTACAGCTAGTGCCTTAGCCACAAATATTTGTGTTGGCGCAACCATTAATTTATTTGCAAGTGGAGCAGCTGGAGCTACTTATAATTGGAGTGGTCCAAATAGTTTTGCATCAACACTTCAAAATCCAACAATTCCAAGTGCAACAACATTAATGTCAGGTGTATATACAGTTTATAATACTTTATCTGGATGCAGTGGTCCAGCAACTAGTGTAACAGTTACAGTAAACTCATTACCTAATCCAACTGCAAGTTCATCTGCACTTTCATATTGTGTTGGGCAAACTATTTCTTTATTTTCATCTTCAGCAACAACTTACACTTGGACTGGTCCAGGGGGATTCACTTCTAACCTACAAAATCCAACCTTACCAGCTACTACATCTGCATCTGGTTTATATCAATTAGCAGTTACTAATGCTGCTGGATGCTCAAATACTACAACATTAAATGTTACTGTTAATAGTCTTCCAACAGCAGTTGCATCAGCAAATTCTGGTATGCCAATATGTGCTGCATCAACTATTTCACTTTCTGCAATTGGTGGATCAACTTACAGTTGGTCAGGTCCAAACGGCTTTAGTTCATTGTTGCAAAATCCTACAATCTCTTCTGCAGGAGCATTAAATGCTGGTCAATACACAGTTACAGTTACAAATACCTTAACTGGTTGTACTGCCCAAGCTTTAACAACTGTAACAATTAATCCACTTCCAACCTTTACTGCAAATACAACTAATACAAATGTATGTAATGGTGGTTCATTTCAATTAAATGCTGGTGGAACAGGATTAACATATTCTTGGACAGGGCCAAATTCATTTAATTCAACAAGCCAAAATCCATTGGTAACTAATGCAAGTACATTAAATGCTGGCACATATACTGTTACTGTTACTGATGCAAATAATTGTAGTTCTTCTCAAAATGTTTTAGTTAATGTTTATTCTGTTGGATTTGTAACAGCAGGTGCAAATGCTGACATTTATTCTGGTACTGCACCATTAACTGTTAATTTTGGAAATACTAGTACTGGAGTAACTACAACTGATGGCTTCAACTGGAATTTTGACGATGGTTCAAGTTCAACAGATATTAATCCAACTCACATATTTAATGATGCTGGAACTTTTGAAGTGATTTTAACTGTAACAGATATTGAAAGTGGTTGTAGCGATACAGCAACTGTTGTAATTAGAGTGGAAGGTGATTTAGTAATTGTTGTTCCAAATGTGTTTACCCCTAATAATGATGGAGCTAATGATTTATTTCATATTAACTTAAAAGGTGCAAAAAGCGCTGAAGGATTTATTTACAATCGTTGGGGACAGTTACTTCACAGTTGGAATGCATTAAACGACTCATGGGACGGCAATGCAGGTAATGGCGAACATTGTCCTGATGCAACATATTATTATCTAATAAAAGTGATTGATAATAAAGATAAAGAACATTTATTCCCAGGATATGTATTAATTATGAGATAATCATTTAATTAATTTATAACAAATATGAAATAAAAGAGGGTGAATAATTATCACCCTCTTTGCTTTAAATAAATTAGTAAAAATTGGAACATCAAAAAATAATATTTGAAGAAAAACAATTTATGGGTCACAATAGGCTCAGTATTATTTGGAGAACCGTAATTGCTTTACTGTGTTTTGTATGTTATTACTGGAGCGAAAATCCAAAACCTGTTGAAGTTATTGTTTTCAAAATTGGTTATTATCCTGCCATTGATATTCCTAATTCAGGTAAAATATTTTTCCTATTAGGGATTTCTATCTTATTATTTTCAGCGGTATTAACATATGTTTTACACACTCACATAAAAGTTTATGAAACTCATATTGTAATTGATGGTTTTTGGACTGCGCGTAGGGTAAAAATAAATATTGATACCATTTCTCACATTAGGAAAAGTAAATACAAAAAACATATTTTCAGAAGTGCCGTTTATAATTTACACAGCAGAGGTATAATAAGATTTCATACTAGCGGAAATGAATTTATTGAAATTAAAGATAAAACAGGATTTACTTACAGAATTGGAACCCAAAAAGCTACCGAATTTTTTCAACTTCTAAAAAAATTAAAAAAAGCTTCAGAACTACATAACTCCTATTTGTAGTTAATTTCTCCTAATTATTTTTAGCAGGTAATACCATTAAAAATTCGGGGATTGTTACTTTAAAATCTGAGTTGTCGATCAATTTTCGCATAACATAATATCCACTCATTTTACCAATTTCTGTAGGAAAATCACAACCACTATTATAAACAAACAATTCTCCAGGTTCCAAAACTGGTGTCTCACCAATTACCCCTTCACCTTCAACCATTCTTGTTTTACCAAAGGCATCAACAATATCCCAATGCCTAGATAATAATTGCACAGTGAAATCACTTTTATTAGTTATTGAGATTTCATACACAAAAAAATAATGCCCTTCTTTTGGTGATGATTGTTGCGCATAATAATGCGTTTGAACCATAATTTCTATACCATTTGTTATTATCGAATGCATACTTTTTATCAGTATTAATTAATCGAAATATATACTATAAAGTGTAATAATCAAAATAAAGCTCATATTTAAAATACTGATTTACAACACTTTAAAAATAATTTATTTTCAAATAAATATAAAAAGACACCTCTAAATAACGTATATTTGTAGCCCAAATTTTAGTTAAGGTAAAACTTGGAATAAAATATATAAACTAACCTCTTCGGTATCCTTAACCTATCGAATACAATTAATTAAAAAATGGCAGATAAAAATGCACAAGTTGGGAATCCGGATTTTGACTGGAGTTCTATTGGAAAGAAAAACGATAACTATTCAGCATCTGAAAGAACATCGTTAGATGAAATGTACGGAAAATCATTAAGTACTATTGCTGATGCGCAAGTTATTAAAGGAACTGTAGTTTCTAAAAACTCTCGCGAAGTTGTTGTAAACATTGGTTACAAATCTGATGGTGTTGTATCATTATCAGAATTTCGTTATAATCCTGATTTAAAAATTGGTGATTCTATTGAAGTATTTGTTGAAAAAGCAGAAGATGCAAACGGACAATTAATTTTATCTCACAAATTAGCTCGCGCTGGTAAATCTTGGGATAGAGTTAATGAGGCTCTTAATACTGACGAA
>CALMMX010000060.1 GCA_937868545.1 uncultured Bacteroidota bacterium | reverse complement strand
ACACATTTCAATCTCTCTTTTTAGTTTTAGGAGTTGTTTTATCAATAGGAGTTATAATAAATAAAATGGATTTAAGCTTTACTCAGGCTATTAAAAACGTATACAGCTCTGATTATTCAGAAACATTTTTTTGGGATTGGCATAAATCAAATTTCTTTTTTAAGGAATTTATTGGAGGAATTTTTATTGCGGTGGCAATGACAGGATTAGATCAAAATATGATGCAGAAAAATTTAAGCTGCAAATCATTATCAGAAGCGCAAAAAAATATTCACTGGTTTAGTGCTGTAATGGTAATTGTAAACGTTTTCTTCTTATCACTAGGAGTGCTGTTATACCAATATTATTCGTTTTCTGGTATTGAAGTGCCAACAGCCACAGATAAGGTTTTTCCAACATTAGCTTTAGGAAATTTAGGTCTATTTGCTGGTCTAGTATTTATAATTGGGTTGACTGCAGCTACATTTAGTAGCGCAGATAGTGTATTAACAACCTTAACAACATCAACCTATGTTGATATGCTAGAATATGATAAAAACACACAATTAAGTGATAAAGAAAAATCTAAAAGACGAACCCAAATACACATTGGTTTTGCTGTTATAATGTGGCTGGTAATTATTGTTTTTGATATTTTAAATCAAAAAGCAATAATCGATACCATACTTATGCTTGCAGGTTATACCTATGGTCCATTGTTAGGATTATTTACAATTGGCTTATTTACCAAACTAAAATTAAATGATAGAATCGTTCCAATTGTATGTGTATTAGCGCCAATTTTAACGTATTTACTAGCAAATTACATTGTTAAACCATATTCCAGTTATCAAATTGGAAATGAGCTAATTATTTTAAATGCATGTATTACAATAATTGGTTTGTTAATTGCAAAACAGAAAAAAAGCAATAGCTCAGAATTATCATTTTCAAACTAATTCTCTTCCTGAATCATTTTTTTTAAACCTTCTGTTTCAAAAACTTGATAATTTCCTTTATCATCAGAATAAATTAAATAGGCCTGTATTTCGGGGTGCATAGCTAAGAACTTTTTAGCTTTTTCTAAACCCATTACTAAAACCCCAGTAGCATTAGCATCTGATGACATGCAATCTTTCACAAAAATGGACGCACTTAATAAATTATTTTTGGTTGGATAACCCGTTTTTGGATCAATATGATGCGCATATTTTACTCCATCTTCAATAATAAATCTCCTTTAATTGCCAGACGTTGCCACAGCCATATTATCAAGTTTTACAATAGCTTTTAAAGGATTGTCTGTTTCCTTATTATCAATTGGTTTTTCAATACCAATTAACCAATTATTACCATTAGCATCTAATCCTTTTGCATAAACTTCGCCACCTATTTCAACTATATAGGAAGATATGCCATTTAAATTCAAAAACTCTGAAACCACATCAACTGAATAACCTTGTGCAAAGGCATTAAAATCAAGTGCAACGCGTGGATCTTTTTTCACAACCTTATTACCCTTTAATTTAATTAAATTAAATCCCACAAATTTTAAAATGCTATCAATTTTATGCTTATCAATTTTCTCTTTTTTTCCAGGTCCAAAACCCCACGCGTTTACTAATGGATAAACCGTTGGGTCAAATGCACCATTAGTGTTTTTCCAAACTTCTTTAGCTTTATTAAAACAAGCAATAAAATATTTATCTACAATTACATTTTTTTCGTTTGAATTGATACGAGAAATTATGGATGATGGTAAATACGTTGACACAGATTTATCAAAATCTTCAAGAATTGAATCTATTTTTGGTTGAAAATCTCTATTCTTTTTATCAAAGTAAGTTATGTGATAAGTAGTGCCTTGAGCATATCCCTCTAAAATTATTGGATCCTTTTGAGAATAAACAGGAATGCTTATGAACAAACCTAAAATGATAGTAAGTAAAGTAAGATTCATTACACTTTAATTTGAAGTCAAAAATACAACATTATAAAAATAAAAAAAGCGACTACCTAAGGTAATCGCTTTAATTAATCTATCAAACTTAATTGATTGATGTGATCCCGCTGGGACTCGAACCCAGGGCCCATACATTAAAAGTGTATTGCTCTACCAGCTGAGCTACGGAATCATGAATTAAAGAACGTTTCTACTAATTCGGGGTGCAAATATATAAACCTATTTTGAACTAGCAAAACTTTTTTTATTTATTTTTTAATTATTTTTTATTTTCGACACAGAGGCTTGTTTTTAAAGGCTTTTAAACTTATTTTTAGATGCACAATTATGGAAATAGCACCTCAAATACATTTATTAAAGGGTTTTGGATCTTTAATGTTCTGGACATTAATATCTGAAGCAGAAATTATTTATGGAAAACCCGAAGAGATTCAGGTTTTAGAAGACCCCATATTAGAAACCGCTTGTACTGTTTACCATTACTGGGACTTAGGCTTTTCACTTTTCTTTGATAATAAGAATCAGAAAAAATTAAGCAGCGTTGAAGTTGATAATAGAGACACTTTACTTTTTGGAGTAAAAATATTTTCATTAACTGAAAAAGAACTCATTGAACTTATGAAACAAAATGGCTTTACATTATCTGATACAGAAAAACAAGATTGGGGAGAAAAAAGAGTAAGTTTTGATGAAGCTGGATTAGATTGCTATTTTGAAAACAACAAACTCGTATCTTTGAACTTTGGAGTAATTGACGAAACAACAAACTATAATTTTTTACCAAATTAAATAATAGCTTTCATGCTATAAAAAATAAAAATTTAAATAAATAATATAAATAACCAATTTAACACTAACAACTAAAAACTAATTATAATGCCAGGAACTGAATTATTTGGCGCAGAAGAGCGCAAAGAAATAGAAGATGTATTATCTACAGGAATTATGTTTCGATTTAACCACGATGCACAACGTAATAATATTTGGAAAGCAAAAGATTTTGAAGCAGAAGCAAAAAAAATAACTGGTGCAAAATATGCATTAGCCGTTTCTAATGGTTCCGCAGCCATTTTAGCTGCATTAGCTGCTAGTGGAATTGGAACAGGTGATGAAGTTATTTGTCCGCCTTTTACTTACATTGCAACGATTGAAGCAGTTTTAATGTTAGGTGCTTTACCGGTGTTTGCAGAAATTGACGAAACATTATGCTTAAGTGCTGAAGGAATAAAAAAAGCAATTACTCCAAAAACAAAAGCGGTATGCCTTGTTCACATGTGCGGCGGAAATGCAAACATGGATGAAATTATGGCGGTAGTAAAAGAACATAATTTAAAATTAGTAGAAGATGCTGGTCAAGCTTTTGCTGCATCATACAAAGGAACTGCAACCGGTTTATTTGGTAATGCTGGTGCCTACTCTTTTGATTTCTTTAAAATTGCAACAGCAGGCGAAGGTGGAATTTTAGTTACTAATGACGAAAACACTTACAAATTAGCAGATAGCTATTGCGACCATGGTCATGACCATGTTGGTAATAATAGAGGAATGGAAAATCATCCAATTATTGGTTTCAACTACCGTATTTCTGAATTACATGCGGCAGTTGGTGCAGCCCAAACTCGCAAAGTGCCAGCTATACGTTTGGCTAACTTAAAAAACAAAGCTTTCTTACAAAAAGAATTATCTAAAGTTGAAGGAATTAGTTTTTCTAAATTAGGTGATGATAATGGAGACTCTGGAACATTTTTAAATATTTTAATGCCAGATACTGAAACAGCTAAACGTACTGTTGACGAATTTAACAAAGCTGGTGTTGCTGGATTTAACTATTGGTTTACAAATATGTACCATTTTATAAATCAATGGGAACATATTAAAGGTTTAAAAACAGCCTCAAAATTAGCTATACAAGTTTTAGGTGCGCCACAAGATTATAATAATTTACATTTACCAAAAACTCAAGAAACAGTTGGTAGACTTATTTCTTTTGGTATACGTTGTACATGGACAGATGATGAATTAAAAACATTGGCAACAAAAATTTCGGAATGTGCTACAAAAGCAATGAAAACTGTAAATGCATAAACCTACTTTCTTAATTTATAAATTAATTTTTGTTTTTTTTATTTTTATGGGATTTGCAAATTGCAGTAATAAGCCTTCAGCACAAGAGGTAAAAGCTTGGGAGGAGTATTCTAAATTTGCATATATAACGGTGAAAAATGAAAGTGGATTTCCACTAAATAGCATCATGTTTTTTCCTTATGATAAAATAGCTAGAAAAATTAATTTAAAAAATGGAAATGATACTTTAATTAATTTATCATGTAGCGGTGAAAGTTATTATTTAATAACAGCCATACTTTCAAATGGAGATAGTTTAAAAACACATGGTAATTACTTTGAAGGCGGATATCAACTTACAGAAATAATTAAATCTGATTCTATTATCACAAAATATTAAAAGAAATGCAACACAAAAATTTTAAAAATATAGATAAAGTTACTTACGGACGTGGTTCTTTTTCGCAATTAGCAGAAACTGTTGAACCAATTCGTAAAGAGAATAAAAACTATTTTGTATACGTGGTTGATAATTACTTTAAAGGAAAAGAGTTGTCAAACAAACTGCAAAACAAACCAGAAGATTTAATTTACTTTATAGATGTTGATCCTCACGAACCAAAAACACAACAAATAGATGCGTTGAGAGATGAGATATTAGCCAAGCAAGGTTTGCCAAGCGGTGTACTTGGTATTGGTGGTGGTAGTATTGTGGATATTGCAAAAGCTCTTTCTTTAATGCTAACTAACGAAGGTTCATCAACGTTATACCAAGGTTTAAACTTAATTAAAAAACCTGGCATTTACCATTTAGGTGTGCCAACAATTTCTGGTACAGGTGCCGAAGTTTCAATGACTGCAGTACTTACTGGTCCTGAAAAAAAATTAGGTTTAAAATGTGATTGGACTGTTTTTAATCAAGTTATATTAGACCCAGAATTGATTGCTTCAGTCCCTACTGATTGGTGGTTTTACACAGGCATGGATACATACATACATTGTATTGAATCTGAAACTGGCATAAGAAACAATGCATTTAGCTTAGCTTATGGAGAACAATCTCTAAAACTATGCAGAGAAGTGTATTTAGGGGAAAATGCGGGCCGTACTCCAGAAAATGATGATAAACTAATGGTTGCTTCATTAATGGGTGGATTAAGTTTAACTTATAGCGAAGTTGGTGTTTGCCATGCTTTGAGCTATGGTTTATCAATGGTATTTGGTACACGTCACTGTTATGCAAACTGTTTAATATTTCAACATTTAGGAGATATTTATTTAAAAGGCCATAGCGAGTTTATGCAAATGATAGAAAAGCATAATATTGTGTTACCTCAAAACTTAAGTAAAGATTGGACAGAAGAACAAATTACAGCAATGGCTCAAGTATCTTACAACTTACCATTTATGTGGAACCATGCTTTTGGCGATAATTACAAAGAAATTGCTACAATGGATTACATAAAAAATCTATTTAGACGTTTATAATTTTTATTGAATGTTTCACGCCATTACTGAATACTGGGATTTAATAGCAAACTATACAAATCCCTTTAAAATTATATTTAGTTCCATTATTTCAACTATAATTGTTTTAATTATTA
>CALMMX010000059.1 GCA_937868545.1 uncultured Bacteroidota bacterium | reverse complement strand
AAAAAAAAAACAAGGCTAACTTTTAAGCAAGCAATGAACATATTTTGTCATTAGATGCAGATGAAGCATTAGATGAAACATTAGTTAAATCAATCCTTTCAGTTAAAAATAATTTTGAATTTGATGGGTACTATATGAATCGATTAACCAATTATTGTGGTAATTGGGTAAAACATTGCAACTGGTATCCTGATAAAAAACTAAGGCTTTGGGATAGTTCAAAAGGGCATTGGACAGGCATAAATCCTCATGACAAATACGAATTATTTGAAGGAGATAAAAATGCAAGTCATTTAAAAGGTGATATATTACATTATAGCATCAATTCCATTGAAGACCACTATAAACAAGTGGAATTTTTCACAACAATTGCTTCAAAAGCCTATTTTGCAAAAGGTAAAAAAGCACCATTTTATAAATTAATTGTAAATCCAATAGCCAAATTTATTGACCACTACTTATTACATTTAGGCTTTTTAGACGGAAAAACAGGCTATTTAGTTTCTAGAATATCGGCCTATGCAACGTATTTAAAATATAAAAAACTTAGAGCTTTATATAAACAATAAATTTACTTGTATCCTACCATAAATACTGCACAACCGCTGTATGAACCAGTTTCTGCTGGTGGAATTATGTAATCTACATACACATGGCGCATTTTAGAAATTTCCCATTGAAATTCTTTTCTATCAATACCGCCATCCTTAGATGAAAACAATAACTTACGGCTCTTTGAATCTTTGTCTTTGTTGTAAATTTGAACTTCAACAGATTTCGGCAAAGCCTCTAAAACAAATGCAAACTTATATTTTTCTCCAATAAATAATGGCACCTCAACCTCTTTAACAGATTCTTTATTTTTATACGTAATTCTCGTTAATTCTGCACTATCGTATTTATAAGGCTCAATAGCCTCTTTTGCTTTTTCCTTTAGTTTCTTGGCATCACATAGCATATCTCCAACCTGAAAAGCCGAAATTGCAAGCGTTAATGTAATTCCTAATATACTTAATATAACTTTTTTCATACTTTAATATTTTAATTAACCATTTCTGTTCTTAAATCCTTAACCAACTTAGTAATAGATTCAACTTCTGAATCAGTAAAATTCATAGTTGAAAAATCTAACTCTTCTTCTTTATCAAGGGTTGATTTAACAGCAGGGATTGCATTAAATTTTTCATTAATTGATTTAATAGATTTTAATAAACCATCTATTTCAGGTTCTTTAGTTTTATTAGCTTCTAAAGCGCTAATTAATGTTGGTGCAAATAAAATTTGCTCAAACATTCCCATTAAAACTTTTTTGTTTTTTTGTTTTAAATATGATTCGTTGGCAAGATTTAAACTTTCTACCCAAGCACCTGCAAAAGCAATTACAGTAATATGTTTTTGCTTATTATGCTCAAATAATTCATCTGTTTTTAATTGCACATTTGAAACAATTTTTACTAAAGTATCTTCATTTGTAAGATTTTTATCAAAACGTTCAGCCAAATTATCACTTTCAAAAGCTTGATTTAATCCCAAATATGAGCCCATTTCTTTCAACGCTTTTAAATACTGCTTAGATTCTTGATACTTTTTATTAAAAACACAATTTGCTAAATCCGAACTATAAATACCAAAATTTACCGCTCTTTTATAATTACTTGTATTATATTTTGGAGCATTTTCTGTTTTATTTAAAAAATCAACATTATAAGTTGCTCCTGATTTCTTTGCTACATAAGCAATTTGAAGAGCAGAAGGTAAATTATATGAAACATCTGACTCTTCTTCAATTGCAGCTAAGCTATCAGTAGGAACGTTTAAAGAATCAGTTAATTCATCTGTGGTGTTTTTTTCTTCGGTTTGATTTGTACAACTAATTAAAGTTGTAATTGCTAATGCGCAAATTAAGTGCGATTTTTTAAGTGTCATAACTATAGAATATTTAACAAAAGTAATAATTTTTATTTAAGTAAGGCTTCTGTTGCCGTTATTATACATTTATCGTTTTTATTAATAATAGGATAATAGGCATCCTTATCAAAAAGGTCTCTTCCAATAAATGCCTTTAAATAAGGACTTAACAAAGGGTTTACTATTTCCTTTTTAAAGTTCCCAAGTTTTAGATTTTGTTTTTCGCAATAAGCATAAAATTCATTCAAAATTGGAGTCGTAATCTCAAATGTGTTAATATAATTTTGGGCAGTTCCATATTTTTTTAAAGCCGCTCTGTTATTATCTGCATATTCAAAAGCAAATGTATTTATTGCACCAGAATAAAATATTTTATTTAAAACTGAATTTGTTTTATTAGTATCTATTGGAACAAAAATATCTGGCATAATTCCACCACCACCATAAACTACTTTTCCTTCGGGGGTTTTATATTGTTTTGATTTATCAAGTTTTATACTGTCTTTATTAAACAATTCCCCATGCTGATACCTATCATATTCTTCATTATAATAATCCGATTTATCATCTGAATAAGGTTTTTGAATACAACGCCCTGTAGGAGTATAATACCTTGCAATGGTTAATCTAACAGCCGAGCCATCTGGTAATTGTAATTGATCTTGCACTAAACCTTTTCCAAAACTTCTTCTTCCAATAATTAGTCCTCTATCATTATCTTGAATGGCACCAGCTACAATTTCACTAGCACTAGCGCTTCCTTCATCAATTAAAATTGCCAAATCATTTTTTTCAAAGCTTCCACGTTCGGTTGCTTTATATACTTTTTTGGGATTTGATTTTCCTTGAGTATATACAATTTGTAAACCATTAGATAAAAACTCATCTGAGATATCTACAGCCGCATTTAAGTATCCACCAGGGTTTCCACGTAAATCCAATACCAATTTTTTCATGCCTTGTTTGCTCAATTGGTTAAAGGCTTTTAAATACTCATCGTATGTTGTAGCTGCAAACTTGCTAATTTTTATATATCCAACATTTGCATTAATCATATAACTAGCATCCAAACTATAAATTGGAATAGCATCTCTAATTATTTTAAAATTTAAAGGACTTGTAATTCCATTTCTTAAAACAGTAACATTTACAGTTGTTCCACTTTTACCTCTTAATGTATTAAAAACCTCTTTATTAGTAATTTTTGGGCCAGTCATGGCTTTACCTTCCACCTTTATTAATTTATCACCTGCCTTAATACCAATTTTTTCAGAAGGCCCTCCTTCAATTGGATTAATAACTCTTATGGTATCTTTAATAATATTAAACTCCACTCCAATACCATCAAAATTTCCTTCTAAGCTCTCGTTTGCTACTTCAAAATCTGATGCAGGAATATAACTCGAATGAGGATCGAGGCTTTCTAACATGGAGGTAACTGTTTTTTCAACTAATACTGATTTATTAATGGTATCAACATACTGGTATTCTATATAATCCAATAAGCTATTAATTTTTTGGTTGCCAGATGCTTGTTGCTGTTGACCACTTTTTACATTACCCGAAAACTTAATAGTTAAAAAATATCCTAACCAAATTCCTATAATTAATACCAGAGACAATATTATTGGTAAAAAAACGTTACTCTTAGAAGTAGGTTTTGTTTGTTCAAAATCCATAAAATAATTTATATTTGTATACAAATGTATTGCTTTAACCCATATTGTTTAACAAAGTATCCAAAAATTATCATTTTTTGTTTTTTGCTTGTTTTTACACTTTTGAGTTCATGTAAAAAAAAGAATACCATCCAAGACAATATTGCCTATCAAACTGTAAATGTTACAATTTACCCAAACGATCCACTTAATTTTAAATTACAAGTAGTAGGTGGTTGGATTTATTATAATGCGGGCGTAAATGGATTAATTATATACCGCAAAACAAATGTAGGTGCTAATGATTTTGTAGCATTAGAAAGAACTTCTACTTATTATCCAGACGATGCAAATGCAAAAGTTAAAGTACAATCAAACAACTTTACATTAAAAGATACCATTAGTAATAGCGAATGGCAAATAATTGATGGAGCTGTAACAAAAGGCCCAGCAACTTTACCATTAAGGCAATACTATACAAACTATGATAGTGGCACCGGAGCTTTAACTATTAGGAATTAAAATTGCCCTATTATTAAATCTTAGCTAATACATTTTTATTAAAATAAGCCAATTTACACAACAACTATAATAGGGCGCAATTCATAAAAAAATTGCAGTAAACCTCGAAATTTTTTGTTTTTAACAGTATTTTAGACATTTAGCTCACAAAATAAATTACTGTTGAAGCAGTATTGTTTAGTTTTCTACAACAATTTTTTGAGTTGATTTTTCATATTTAGTTTCTATAGTAACGAAATAAGTACCTACCGAAGCTATTTTATCAATAAATTTACTGAAGGTGTTTTCTCCAACATGAGTGCTATTTAAAACTGTTTTTTCAATTAAATTTCCTTTTGAATCTAAAATAGAAATGGTTGTTGTTATTGCTTCTTTAAGATTGAATTTCACTTTAAAATCGCCACTATTCGGGTTAGGATAAACTTGCATTTGAAATGTACCAACACTTTGTTTATTTAATTCGTGCAAACCAACAACAGCATTTTTTATAATATATACTTTAAATATTTGACTGCTGGCAACACTTTCAGCACCAGTATTTATAAAAAATACATTTGCTCCAGTGCTACTAATGCCACCATATATATAACCTACAAGTGTTGTATCATCAGTAAAATCATCAAACTTAAATACTTCATTATTATAATGTGGCAATGTTTTTATTGGAATAAATTCTGAACCAGCTCCTAATAAAGAAGGCATTTCAATGGGGAGTTTATATTCACTCATTACACCACTTGAGTTTCTTGTAACCCTTGCAATAGTTTTTACAAAAGGTACATTATTGTCTTGAACTAAAACACCAATACTATCATAATACTGAGCAATGCCTCCAAAAAATAGTGAGTGCATTTCATTACTACTGCTACTATAAATTGGTATATGAGCACAGTGATAATGATTATAATATTGGGAAAAAGTTGGGTTAACATAAAACGATGTGCTATCAATTGTTACTGAATTCAAAAATGGCAGATCAACACTTGTTTGAAAAACTCCCGAAAATGCTGTTAAAGCCTCTGCACCAGTTGGCAATATTTGTGGTAATACGTTATAATCTCTACGGTGCAAGTTTGTAGCATCTATGTGCGATGGTAAATGACTTACTGTAAGTGTAACACCATCATCGCTAATTTTAAATTTTCTTACAGCGTTTGTGTAAATTTGAACATATCCCGGACCGCTAGTAGGCCCCATAGGATTATATCTTCCCATAAACTTATTACCTCCAGTTAAATAAAAAGTATTATTTATTTTTTTTAAACTACCACCAGTTACAGCAAACATAGTGTCTGTAATTTGTCGGAAGTACGAAGTAATTGCAGTACTTGCAATTATTGCATTAATAACACCCGAAACTTTAACAGCACTTAAATATGGGTATGTAATATGATCGGCAGAGGTTGCACTGTAACCATAGCCTCCCGCTAAATATAAATAATCTCCTTGCTGATGAAACTCCATGTTTGTGGAACTTAATTGTTCCTGCATACTTGTTGGTAAGGACGAAAGTGGAGCAGTCCATTTTTGCTGAGCTATAGGATCAACCACAATTAATTGATTATTGTGCCCTGCAATATCAAATGCAGCAAATGGTTGTCGGCGATGTAAACCATCTAACCTACCTCCAATAATTAACCATTTACCATTGTGTTGCCCAAATGCGTATGCCTGCAAACCACCCAATCCACTTATATTCAAGGGTTCAATTAAAACTTGAAATGGTGCTGTTTGAGCAAAAACATTACTAAATAGCGTTATTACTATTATTACTGCCTGAATTAACTTTTTCATAACTTTTTTTTATAAAGATAAGTACATTCAATCTGGAATTATGTAATAAAGGTTACACAGGCTATCGTTTTTACTCACATAAATTGAGAAAACAAGCAATCCTCCATTCATCTTCAAACTTATATTTAAAAACCAAAATTTTAATTAATAAACATTAATCAATTTTACTAATAACTCTATTAAGTTAATTTTTTTTGAATCAATAACTTTGCGTTATCAGAGATAGCAAATTTCTTGTTTATTACAGAAACCGATTTACTATCGAATGATTCTATTTTGTTTGTATTTACTATAACTGAACGATTTACTCTTATAAAGTCATTTTGTGGTAATTGCTCTTCAAAGTATTTCAAGTTTTTTGTAATAACGCACTCTGGTTTATTTTCAAAAAAAATAGTTGAATAATTATCCGAGGCTTCTATATAAATAATTTCATGAAAAAACAATTTAATCCATGCCCCTTTATCTTTTACAAATAAATAGTTGCTAATTACTGAATTAATTACATTTAAGGAGTTATGCCTTTCTATAGCTAAATCAATCGCAATATCTACATCAATGTTTTTAAATGGTTTAGTTAAAAAACCATATGGCTTAACTGCTTTTACTAGCTCGAGTGTTTTAGAATCAAAATTTGATGAGATAAAAACAAAAGGAAGTTGGTAATTTTCATTAATATGTTGTGCCAAATCTAAACCAGTTAGAGTTCCGTTTACTTTAATATCAAGTAATACCAAATCTACACCTTTTGTTAAAGATGTTTTAGCATCTTTAACATTATCGCATAAAAACACTAAATCATATCCTTTATCGCTTATTACTGCTGATAAATGATCGGCTATAAGCACTTCATCTTCTAGTATTCCTATTCGCATGTTGTTATAATTTAAAACTTAATATATATCCCAAGCCTTGCTCATGGGTTGTTATAAGTTTGGCGTGCAACTGTTTACTTAGTGAGGATATTACTTTAAGTCCTAATGATTTTTTAGAGAGTTCCTCCATATTACCATCAAAGCCTTTTCCGTTATCAATAATGGATAATAAAATTTCATTGTCTTTATTTTTTAATACAACCTTAAGCGCCGGGTCTTTTACATCACTAAATGCATGTTTAATTGCGTTTGTTACAATTTCATTTGTTATTAAGCCAATTATTATGCATTTATCTACATTTATTTCTACATACTCTAAATCATAATAAATACTACAATTTTGCGATAGCGTTTTACTAATATCCTCACATAACTCCTTTAAATAATTATTTAATGAAATTGTCATGACATTGCTTTGCTTATACAATTTACTATGCAATGTAGCAATGGTAGTAACTCTTTGCTGGCTATCAAGTAAGGCCTGTTTAGTTTGCTCATTAGAATTGCTCCTAATTTGCAATTCAAATAAACTACCCAACAGCTGTAAATTATTCTTTACTCTATGATGCACTTCGTGCATTAAAAATTCTTTTTCTTTAACTAATTGTTCGAGAGCAAAATTATAGTGTCTTAACTTTCGGTATAGAAATATTAATATCGAAATAACAAGTGCAGCAGCAATCAATATGATCATAAAAAATTGCTTTTGCTTATTTTTTTGCTCAATCTCTATCTGGTTTTCTAAAATTTTTTTATCTTTTAAATTGCTTTGATATTTTTCTTGCAATGAAACTATTTGTTCATGTTTTTCAATTGAATTTAATGAGTCATTTAATACTGAGTGTTTCTTAAAATAATTTAATGCATTTTTATAATCACCCAATAATTGATAACAATCAGAAATACCTTGATAACAATAGTCTATTAAAAAATCGGATTTATTACGTTGCGCAATATTTAACGCTTCAAAATTGGCGTCTAATGCCTTGCTATACTCTTTTGTTTCAACAAAAACATCAGCTTTATTTAAAATTGTTCTGCACTCCCCATCATAATCACCAAATACTCTATAAATAAAAAGAGCCTTGTCGAAATATAAAATTGCATCATTTGTCTTTAGAAGAGATAATAAACTACGTCCCATATTCAAATAATTATCAGCCATTCCAACTGAGTCGCTCTCACTTATAAATGTGGGCAATGCTTTTTGATAAAAATATAATGCACTATCATGTTGCTGTAATTCGGCCTTTAAATAACCATAATTTGTATATGTACGTGCTAATTGCATCCCATCGTTTCGTATCAATCCATTTTTAATTGCTTGTAAAAAATAATATTCCGCTTCTTTATATTTACCCGCCTCTAAAAATGTTGTCCCTAAATTATTTGCAATAAATGCCGAACGGTTAATGTTATTTAAGGAGTCTGATTCAGATAAGGCTTCAATAAACACAGAAACTGATGATTTAAAATCGCCTTGGATTTTATAACTGTATCCTAAAATAGATTTAAACTGCAGTTTTAAATCTGTATGATTTATTTTTTTACTTTGTGAAATACCATAATTTGCAAGCACAATTGCATCCTCACAATTAGAAACCATAAGGGCTTGTGTGATAGTACTTATCTTTTTTAATCGAACACTATCGGGTTTAATTGAGGAAGTTGATTGTATTATGGAATCTGTAAGTCGATTTTGACTCAGAACCCAAATGGGAAATAATAAAATGAAATATGTAACAATTATTTTTTTCGCCAACATTAATCAAAAATAATTAATACAAATTAAATAAAGGCACTTCACCCAAAAAAAATACCCCTTCACCCAAACTGTTTCTTAAAAAGTAATACTTCATTTAATTTCGACATTAAATAATTAAACCCCTTTTAATATGAAAACTATTTTCCCCTTTATCCTATTATTACTATCGATTGCCTTTAAAAGTAATGCGCAAACTAAAATTCCTCCACCAAGCTATGCCGATGCATTAAAAAATTTAAAAGCAAGTACTTCTGTTTGGAATGAATTAAAAACTAATTATGGTGTTGCTTCACAAGCTGAGGTGAAAATTATTGAAAATCCAGATAAATCTTATGGTTTTAGTTACAGTAGCTATGCCCTACCCTATAATTACAAATTTCCACCTGATTTAATAATGCCAAGTTTTACAATTATCACAAAAAAACAGGCAGATGGAAGCTATTTTGAAATTCCTGTTTCTGTAGTATACAGACGTAGCACTTACGAAACTAGAAATGATTTAGGAGGAGGTAACTACATTAGCTATACAAATACATACAGTTACTATTGGTGTGAGATTGGCGCTCCAACAGCTGTTGGAAAAAAAATGCTTTCTTTAGATGACAGAGCAAACTTGTTTTTTGCAGCAGTAGAAAAATACTATAACATTGAAAAAGACCCAAATTACAATGAGTACGCAAAATGTATTGTAGGCACATCATTAATGGATGTTGTGCAGTTTAAAAATTTTTCGGAATATTCAGAAGAACAATTTAGAGTTTCAACTTTAAACGCTTTTGAAGAAAAATGGCAATTTAATTGCAACGCCATTATTGCTGAATTTAACAAGGATAAAAGTGAAATTATTAAATTAAGAGAATGGGAAGTTGAAATTGCAGCAAATGCAAAATTAGAAAATGGTAAATGGCAAATAATAGGCAATAGTGCTAATAGTCGCCCATTTTATTTTACTCCAAAAGATATTGTGAAGGATATTCACATATCGGGTGATTACGAAAATAAGCCCTATGATACATTATATGCTACATTAGAAAACATTTCAATAAACCAACTAAGCAAAAAAACTACCGTTATACAAACCCCTATAGCTAGTGAAAAAGCAATATATACACAGGTTTTAAATCCGTTAAAAAACATATTAACATCAAAATCTTCTAATGAAACCGAATTAATTAATAAACTTATACCACTTTTTAAAGAAGATAAAGCTACAGAATATGCAACAGCTCTTGCTAAACAAATAGTGAATTGGAATAAAGAAACTGCAACAGTTAACGAAATTAAAATTTCATTGAGAAGAGGGGCAGATGATGTTGAAAACAAAGCAGCTAATAGAGCAGAACAATTTGTGAACAAGCCCCTTTATCTGAGAATGTTTTTTGAACTGGCACATACTCCTACCAAGAAAAAACAAGAAAACTTAAATGGCAAGCGCTTTATTTTAGTGAATGAAGACCTAGCTCCTGAAGGTTATTTAGGCGACTATATAAAAATCGGATTTAATAGCGAAAAGGGGAAATGGTTTATATACGGTAACTTCAATGAATATAAATAATAGAGTGCGATGAGTTTCTTAAAAAAAATATTTCATTTTAAAGATTCAAAAAACATTACAAACTCTAATGATAGTGTATCGGTACAAACAAATTATAATTCGAACCTAAAAAAAATGACCGATATCGATATAATTACAGATGCAGTGTTGGCAGCTGAAAAAATTTATTTAAACAGAGGCTTTGATGTACTTCAAATTCAAGATACTGCAGATGAGTTACCTCAATTACAATTAGTGAAGAATAATAAAAAAACATTGGTATATATAGGATATACTCGACAGCAGCAACACATTGATATGATCTTTACTAAAGATAGAATTAATAGTTTTATTATGCATGCAAAAGAAAACAGTTGCGATTGTCTCATTACAGTAATAACAATTAATGATCCTAAGGAACTTAAAGAAATGTATTTTGGAGAGACCTATAGTTATCAAATTGAAGATTTATTCTTTCCAACATTACATTAAAATAAAAATCACATTTAACAAATAATTTCAAACTTTAGTTTTATACCCTAATTAACTTAAATATTAAACAAATAATAAAACAAACAAAATGAGTTTTTTCAAACGACTATTCAATACAAAGGAAAATACAGATAGCACTTTGGAGTTCACAAAGTTTACTTCAAACAATTTTAAATCTACAGACCTCAAATCGGAAGATAACCCAGATGATTCTTATGATGATAATAAGAAAATAGATTATACAGCAAAAGAAGGTTATTTGGTTTATAAGCGCTGTGTTGGACTTGCAACTTATTACTTTTATGAAAAAGGTTTTGGAGTTATTGAAATAGATGAAGATTATACAAATTATCCACAATTGAAATTAAAAAAACCTGGACAGAAAGACATATTCATTTATATTGAATATACTTGGGCCAATCAAACGTTTGAAGAGTTATTTAATAAGGAATCAATTGAAGAACAAAGGAAAATGGATATTG
>CALMMX010000058.1 GCA_937868545.1 uncultured Bacteroidota bacterium | reverse complement strand
ATAGAATTGACCCAGTTGGAGCTTGTGTTGGTATGAAAGGTTCTCGTATTCATGGAATTGTACGTGAATTAAAAAATGAAAATATTGATGTAATTAATTACACATCTAATGTTCAATTATTAATTCAACGTTCTTTAAGCCCAGCTAAAGTAACTTCAGTGAAATTAAATGAAGATACTAAGCGTGCTGAAGTGTTTTTAAAACCTGACCAAATTTCATTAGCAATTGGTAAAGGTGGTTATAATATTAAATTAGCTGGTAAACTAACTGGATACGAAATTGATGTATACAGAGATAATGAAGAAACAGTTTCTGATATTGATGATGTTGATTTGATAGAGTTTTCAGATGAAATCGAAAGTTCAGTTATTGCTAAGTTACAATCAATAGGTTGCGATACTGCAAAATCTGTATTAGAAGTTGATGTTGAAGATTTAGTAAGAAGAACTGGTTTAACAATTGATGTTATTGAAGATGTGAAACAAGTATTACAATCAGAATTTGAAGATTAATAAAGTACTTGTGACAGCAAAATAGTTAGCTTTCTATTTTAAAACAAAAAGGCACATTTGAAATTTAAAACGACAAGGAAATAAAATAATATGTCAGAAGCAAAACAAATGCGACTTAGTAAAGTAGCCAAAGAATTTAATTTATCGTTAGGTAAAATAACCGAATTCTTGGCAGCTAAAGGTCGTCCGGTAGAAAATAATCCCAATGCAAAAATTGGTGACGAAGAATATTCTTTATTATCTAAAGAATTTTCGGGTGATAAATCTGCCAAGGAAGAAGCTCAACACATAGGTTTAAATACGTTGAAAATGAAACGTGAAACCATTGTACTTGAAGATCCTAAAGTAATTAGAGCTCGAGAAGAAGAGCAAAAACAAAGAGAATTGGCTGAAGCTGCTGCAAAAAAAGCTGCTGAAGAAAAAGCTATTGCCGAAGCTAAAGCTGCTGCAAAAAAGGCACTAGAGATTCCAATTACTCCGCTTGAAGAGAAAAATGATGTTGTTGAAAATACTTCTTCAACTATTGTTACCGGACCTAAGGTTTTAGGTACTGTTGATTTATCTGCTATAAATTCTAAAACTAAGCCAGATAAAAAAACTAAAAAAGAAAAAGATGCTGAATTAAAAGCTGAAGAAACAAAAACAGCAAAAGGCAAAAAGAAAAAAACTGAGGAAGAAATTGTTGTAACACCAGTTGTTGAAACTCCTATTGAAACCCCAATTGTTGTTGTTCCTGAGGAAGTTGTAGAAGAACAAAAAGAAGTATTTCATGAAACGGTTTATCAGAAATTAGAAGGGCCAAAAATTATGGGTAAAATAGAATTACCTGTAAATAAAGTTCCTCAAAAATCAGCAGGACCAGTAGGTGGCTCTGCAGCTGATAAGAAAAAACGTAAACGCATCCGTAAAGGAGGCATGAGCCAAGAAGAAATTAAAAAAGTTGGTACAGAACAAGCGCAAATTGCTAAAGATAGAGCCAAAGAAAAATATGGCGATCCAAAAGCAAAACGTACACCAACCAATCGCGAAGCTCGCCCTGCTTTAACTGATGTTGAAATTCAAGCACAAATTAAAGAAACGTTAGCTCGTTTAAGTAATAAAGGTTCTAAATCTAAAGCCTCTAAATACCGTCGTGATAAACGTGATGATGTTAGAGAAAAAATGGCTGATGAATTAGAACAATCAGACTTAGAAAAGAAAACATTAAAAGTAACAGAATTCGTTTCTGCTAATCAATTAGCGCAAATGATGAATGTATCTGTAACTCAAATTATTTCTACTTGTATGAGTTTAGGAATGTTTGTGTCAATTAACCAACGTTTAGATGCTGAAACATTAGCAATTGTTGCTGAAGAGTTTGGATATAAAACGGAATTTGTAAGTGTTGAGGTTCAGGAAGCAATTGAAGAACAAGAAGCAGAAGATCCGGAAGATTTAGTGGAACGCCCACCAATTGTTACTATCATGGGTCACGTAGATCATGGTAAAACATCTTTGTTAGATTACATTCGTAAATCAAATGTAATAGCAGGAGAAGCTGGTGGTATTACTCAGCATATTGGTAGTTACAATGTAAAAATGGAAAGTGGTAAATCAATTACCTTTTTAGATACTCCTGGTCACGAGGCCTTTACAGCAATGCGTGCACGTGGTGCTAAAGTAACTGACGTTGTAATTATTGTAATTGCTGCTGATGATAGTGTGATGCCTCAAACAAAAGAAGCAATCAATCATGCTCAAGCAGCAGGTTCTCCTATGATTATTGCAATTAATAAAATTGATAAGCCAGGTGCTAATCCTGATAAAATACGTGAGGCTTTATCTGCAATGAATATTTTAGTTGAAGAGTGGGGTGGTAAAGTTCAATGTCAGGAAATATCTGCTAAAAAAGGATTAAACATCGAATTGTTATTAGAAAAAGTTGTTTTAGAGGCTGAAATTTTAGAATTAAAAGCAAACCCTAAAACTAAAGCATCTGGTTCTGTAATTGAAGCAAAATTGGATAAAGGTAGAGGACATGTTGTAGATATTATTGTTCAAAAAGGAACAATGCGTATTGGTGATATAGTTGTTGCTGGTTGCTATAGTGGTAGAGTAAAAGCTATGACTAATGAGCATGGATTAAATGTTAAAGAAGCTGGCCCATCTATGCCTGTTCAGTTATTAGGATTAAATGGTGCGCCTACTGCAGGTGATAAATTTAATGTTATGAGTGATGAGCGTGAAGCACGTGAATTAGCAAACAAACGTTTACAGTTACAACGTGAACAAGGTATCAGAACTCAAAAACATATTACTTTAGATGAAATTGGTCGTCGTTTAGCAATTGGTGATTTCAAAGAATTAAATGTAATTGTTAAAGGTGATGTGGATGGTTCTATTGAAGCCTTATCTGATTCATTATTGAAATTATCTACTGAAAAAATACAAGTTAATATTATTCATAAATCGGTTGGTGCAATTAGCGAAACAGACGTAATGTTGGCAAGCGCTTCAAATGCGATTATAGTTGGTTTCCAAGTTAGACCATCAGTAACAGCTCGTAAATTAGCTGAGGTTGAAGAAATTGATGTTCGTTTATATTCTATTATTTACGATGCAATTAATGAGGTGAAAGCAGCTATGGAAGGAATGTTAGCGCCTGAGTTTGAAGAGAAAATTGTATGTAACATCGTAATACGCGAAGTATTTAATATTACTAAAGTTGGTACTATTGCTGGTTGTTATGTAATGGACGGTAAAGTAATGCGTAATACAAAGGTTCGTGTTATACGTGATGGTATTGTAATTCACACTGGTGGTTTAGGTTCTTTAAAACGCTTTAAAGATGATGTTAAAGAAGTAACTGCTAATTATGAGTGTGGTTTAAATATTGAAGGATTTAATGATATTAAAGTTGACGATATCATTGAAGGTTACGATATGGTTGAAGTAAAAGCTAAATTGTAATATTAAATAATTTAATAAAAAATGAGTTATAGGTAAGTAAACCATAACTCATTTTTTGTTTTGGGGGATTAGCTCATTTGGCTAGAGCGCTTCGCTGGCAGTGAAGAGGTGATCGGTTCGAATCCGATATTCTCCACCATATTAATTTGCATCTTTCCACTACTTTTTTGATGTGGTAAATGTTTTTAAAACAAAAAGAGACTGCTAACTAATTAGCAGTCTCTTTTTGTTTATATATTAATATTCTATTTGCACATAACCAGTATAAGGTTTTTCATCGTTTCCTTTATCAAACACAACATAGTAAGTTCCTGCAGCTAAAGAATTAGAACCAGTCCCAGTTGTTACATTAGGTTTACCATCCCAATCATTATTGTATTTTTCTTTTTCATAAACCTTATTACCCCATCTATTATAAATGGTAATTTTATTATTTGGGTATTTTGCAATTCCTTTAATTTCAAATTTGTCATTAAAGTTATCGCCATTTGGTGAAAATAATTCAGGAATATATAATTCATCTTCTACAGTTATTGTTGCATAGGCAGTATCAGAACATGGCCCAGAGCTTGCAATTAGCATAACAGTATAAGTACCGCTATTTGTATAAACAGTATTAGGATTTTGTGTGCTCGAAGTAGAACCATTTCCAAAACTCCAATTATAACTTGTTGCACCAATACTTGCATCAGTAAAATTAACTGTTAATGGTGCAAAGCCTGTGCTTTGATCAGCACTAAATGCAGCAACAACATTTCCTTGTGTAACATCAACTGTTGAAGTAGAAGAACATCCTGTTA
>CALMMX010000057.1 GCA_937868545.1 uncultured Bacteroidota bacterium | reverse complement strand
ATTTTAATAGTCGTTGTGGTGAATACAATTTAAACTTAAACCTTTATCAAATGATGAAAGAAAGTAGTTATTGCACCTATTGCTCGGTAATAATTACTACAGATAAGCGTTTAGATGGTTCTCCTTGCGAAACAGTTGTAGTGCATGCTATACAACCAGTTGACCTTACAAGCGAAGCCATTTTAAACGAAGTAATTTGGGATATAGCTACAAATGCTGATATTATTGAAAAAACATACTTTGGAGGCGATAGTAATTAGTTATTGAATTATTTTCAATAGCTTTTATGAAGTTATATTATAAATACTAAATTTGTGGCTCAAATTTATAACTATGTCAACAGCAACAAACAAAGGTCCTATATCAAAATTTATTGAACATCATTACAAACACTTTAATGCAGCAGCATTAGTGGATGCAGCAAAAGGATATGAAACTCATCTTACAGAAGGTGGTAAAATGATGGTTACACTTGCAGGTGCAATGAGTACTGCAGAGTTAGGTAAATCATTAGCAGAAATGATTCGTCAGGGTAAAATTGATATAATTTCTTGTACAGGTGCAAACTTGGAAGAAGATATTATGAATTTAGTTGCTCATAGCCATTATAAAAGAGTTCCTAATTACAGAGATTTATCTCCGCAAGATGAATGGGATTTATTAGAAAACCACTATAATAGAGTTACAGATACTTGCATTCCTGAAGAAGAAGCATTTAGACGTTTACAAAAACACATTTATAAAATTTGGAAAGATGCTGATAATGCTGGCGAAAGATATTTCCCACATGAGTATATGTACAAAATTTTAAATAGTGGTGAGTTAAAACAATATTATGAAATAGATCCTAAAGATAGCTGGATGTTAGCAGCTGCAGAGCGTAATTTACCAATTGTAGTTCCAGGTTGGGAAGATAGTACCATGGGAAATATTTTTGCGTCTTACGTTATTAAAGGTGAAATTAAAGCATCTACTATGAAAAGCGGTATTGAATACATGGCTTGGTTAGCAGATTGGTATCCAAAAAATGCTGGTGGTAAAGGTGTTGGATTCTTTCAAATTGGAGGTGGTATTGCAGGAGATTTCCCAATATGTGTTGTACCAATGTTGTACCAAGATATGGAAATGACGGATGTCCCTTTTTGGAGTTATTTTTGCCAAATTTCTGATTCTACAACAAGTTATGGTTCGTATTCAGGAGCTGTTCCTAACGAAAAAATTACTTGGGGTAAATTAGATGTTAATACTCCTAAATTTATTGTAGAAAGTGATGCTACTATTGTTGCGCCTCTTATCTTTTCTTGGGTTTTAGGTTGGTAATAGATTTTTTACATCATTTTATAAGAGCCGTTATTATTTTATAACGGCTTTTTTATGAAATTTAATTTTATTATCTTTAAGTTATTAAATGGATTAATTACATATTTATTTTGTGTGTTATTCTTGTTAACGTTTCATGTAAAAAAAACAAAACAGAATCACCTCCAGATGTTGGCTATGACTATGCGCCAGCTTCAATTGGTAGTTACATAATTTATGATGTAGATTCAACCTATTACAACGATTTTAGTCATGATACCTTAAATTTTAAATTTAGAATTAAGGAAAAATTTGAAGAAGAATACTTTGATAATGAAGGTAGGAAAGCTTTAAAGCTCGTAAGGTATATTAAAAAATTTAATCCATTACTTAGTTACGATGCTATACCTTGGACTATTAAAGATGTTTGGGCTACAAATAAAACTGCAACTACTTACGAGGTTGTAGAAGAAAAT
>CALMMX010000056.1 GCA_937868545.1 uncultured Bacteroidota bacterium | reverse complement strand
CTACAGGCCATTTATTATACGTACGTTTTTGGACTAAATTTTTAAAAGATCTTGGTTATATTGCGATTGATGAACCTGCTAAGAAGTTAATTAATCAAGGAATGATACAAGGCAGAAGTAACTTTGTTTATAGACTATCATACTCCATCAAAAACAGCGATAAAACTGAATTTTCTGATGGAACATTACATAAAGTTATGCAGAGACTTAATTCTCTTCCAGTATTTGTTAGCAGAAAACGATGTGAAAAAATATCTGTAGATTGGAATAAATTTGATTGGACACACAATAATAGTGATAAAGAAATCAACGATTTTATAGCGTCGATAGTTTCAATAATCAAAGAGGAAATAAATTTTAAAGGAGAAGTAGAAGGTCGTTTCACACAATTAAACGTAGATGTAAACATTGTCAATAATGACATTTTAGATCAAAATGAATTCAGAAAATGGAGAGAAGAATATAAAGATGCAAAATTTATAACTGAAGAAAACAGAGATTATATCTGCGGACACGAGGTAGAAAAAATGTCTAAATCTAAATACAATGTTGTTACACCCGATGACATTGCTGAAAAATTTGGTTCAGACACCTTGCGTTTATACGAAATGTTTTTAGGGCCATTAGAACAAAGTAAACCTTGGAATACCAATGGTATTACGGGTGTACACGGCTTCTTAAAAAAACTATGGCGTTTGTTTTATCCAGCAAGTCAGGGCGACGCTTCGTCTCCGCTCAGCGTGACAGATGCAGAACCAACAAAAGGAGAATTAAAAACCTTACATAAAACCATCAAAAAAATTACCGAAGATATTGAGCGTTTTTCGTTTAACACTTCAGTTAGTAATTTTATGATTTGTGTAAATGAACTTACCGATGCAAAGTGCAATAAAAAGGCTGTTTTAGAGCCATTATTAATTTGTTTATCACCCTATGCACCACACATTACCGAAGAACTTTGGAAGCAATTAGGTCATACCGAAAGTATTGCCTGTGAACCATTTCCACTGTTTAACGAATCATATTTAGTAGATGATAGCATTAACTATCCGGTTTCTGTAAATGGTAAGTTAAAGTTTACTCTAGAATTACCCGCTACATTATCTAAAGAAGAAGTTGAAGTTGAGGTTATGAAGAATGAGCAAACCATTAAGTTATTGGCAGGCCAACAACCTAAAAAGGTTATTGTGGTTCATAAGAAAATTGTTAATATGGTTGTTTAATCAAGTTGGTAGTTGGAACACATATACTTTTAAATGCAAAATCTTCATCTTTAGATTTATTGCAAAGTAAACTTTTGTTTGAAGAGTTTATTTTAAAAACAATAAATGATTTGGAGTTAGTTCAGGTTGGAGCCGTATTTCATGGTTTTGATGAGGGAGGTTTTACATGTGTAGTGTGTTTAACAGAGTCGCATTTGGCTATACACACGTGGCCCGAGTTTAGTTATTATACAGCTGATGTTTATTTATGTGATTATACCAGAAATAATTATGACCTAACTATTTTATTATCAAATAAAATAAAAGAGTATTTTAGTAGTTACGAAATCAAAGAACAAATAATTAGTAGATAATGGCATTCGGAGAATTTACTTGTCCATATTGTAATGTTGTAATTGCATCAGATCTTGGTGAAGGGCATTTTGTTGAATGTAACACATGTCATAAATCAAGTGTTAAGGATGGTTCATCATCAAGAAATAATGAGGCAATAGTTGAAGATGCGGAAACCTTATCACCAATTATTATTGGTAGTAAAGGTAAAGTAAATGGTGATACTTTTGAAGTAATAGGTTGTATTACATTGTATCAACTACGTACATCATTAAATTTATTTTCAATACTCTGGAACAATGGGAGCGAAGGATATTTAATAGATTGGGATGGTGATTATGCCATTCTATCTAAATCCCAACAAATTTTGAATAAAACGGTTAATTTGGATGATTTGCTTAAAAGAACAAAACTTGATGGTGAAATTGATATACCGGAGTTTGGAATGGCATATTGTTATTTTATTGATAAAATTGAAAGCATTGCTATTAAAGGATCTGGAAAAGCAGCATTCGAAAAATACACTAATTCTGTTTTCTGTGCCTATTTTTCTGAAAAGGGAAAAGAGGCGTACAGTTTTATAAGCAAATCAAGTTGTAGTTTATTAACTGGAATTTCTTATGAATTTAATGAGTTAAATTTAAACCAAACAAGAACTATAAATGGATGGTATAAGTAGTGCATATCCTTCACCATTAGTTGTTTCTTGTACAAAGTGTAGCAAGGAAATAAAACTCTACTCGCATCAAAGAGTTGTTGGTTATAGTTGCAGTAATTGTGGAACTTATACAGTATTAAGTAAGCAAAAGAGCGTAAAAACGAATTATACATTATCAAAAGTAAAAGAGAAAACTTTTGAAATAGGAACAGTTTTTAAAATTGATAATGATGAATTTGTATTAATAAATTTTTTAGCAAAAGAAGAAACTACCTATAAAACAATTTGGTTTGAATACTGCTTATTTAATCCTATTAAAGGATATTGGACTATAAGCGAAAGCGACGGACATTTTTCTTTAATTAAACCTTCAAAATTTTACTTAAAACAACCTGGCATTACAAAAAGTGTATTTGTTTTTGATATTAGGAACTTTGATTTATATAATAAATATAAATACAAAATTAAGATGGCCGAAGGGGAGTTTACCTACGATGTTTTAAATAATGATATGCCTAGTTGTGCAGATTTTGTTAAACCACCGTATATCCTTTCTTACGAAAGAACTAAAGATGAAATACTCTGGTTTCAAGGAGAGTATATAGATCATAGTAAACTGATGTCTTGGGTAAAGGATGATATAAACTTACCAGTAAAAGATGGCATTGCTCCTAATCAACCATATGGTTTAAAATTTGATCAAAAAAGTTTAATTCGAATTTCTGTGATTTCTGTTATGGTTTTAATTTTTTTGCAGATCCTTTTTTCTTTTATGATTAATAATACAGAGGAAGTGTCGAAGCAGAATTTTTATCAAAATGATACATCGTCACAAAGAACCTTTGTTTCGGAGTCGTTCGAAATTAAAAACAATGGGTGTGCAGCTGATTTTTTATTATCTAGCAACTTATCTAACAACTGGCTTGAGGCTGATTTTACTTTAGTAAATGAAACAACTGGCGACCAATATTATTTTGGAGGCGTAGTTGAACATTATTCAGGTTATGAGGATGGAGAAAGTTGGAGCGAAGGATCTAATGATGCTGAGTTATCAGTGGGGCAATTAACAAAAGGTAAATACCATTATAATGTTTCAATTGCTAATGATCCCTATAAACAATTTGGGTATTTGGTTGTAAGAGTAAAGGCTAATGTAAGTTTAATGCTAAACTTTTTAATAGCATTAGTATTACTGTTAATTTTCCCTGTCTATACTTATTTTAACCGCCAAAGCTTTAACAAAAAACAATGGCAAAATAGCGATTATTCACCTTATGATTACGGCGACGATGAATAGTAATAACGAAAACACAAGTTTCATTTCTGTAAAAGGATTAAAAGTATATATAGTATTTATTACTTTAGTTTTTATTGGATATATGTATGTGCAATTTAATGGTGTAATACTATATAACCAAACCGAAACAGAACATGAAGGAAATAGCAGGTTAAACAACTCTTCAAACGGGCACAGCAAGGGGCACCGAAATTATTATCATAAATAACATTTTAAAAACCAAAACACCATGATTAATTTTCACCTAGTTTTAAATTCTTTACTATTTGCTTCAATAGGAATAGTAGTTTTAGTATTATCATTTATTATTATTGATAAGCTCACACCGTATAATTTATGGAGTGAAATTATTGAGAAAAAAAACACATCTTTAGCTATTGTAGTAGCTTCGTTTATGTTAGGTATTGCAATAATTATTAGTTCTGCTATTCACTAACAAATGCGTTTTGTATTTTTATTCTCTGTTTTTGTAGTAGCTACCTGTGGTTTAATTTATGAGTTAGTTGCATCTACTGCCGCTAGCTATTTACTTGGCGATTCTATAACTCAGTTTTCTACAGTAATTGGGGTTTATTTGTTTGCAATGGGAGTTGGCTCCTATGTTTCAAAGTACTTTAGAAGTAATCTTTTAAAAACATTTATAATTGTTGAATTATTAGTAGGCATTTTTGGCGGCTTAAGTTCTACAATGCTATTTATTGGTTTTAATTTTATTTCTTCTTTTCAGTTTTTCCTTTACCTAATTGTTTTTATTATTGGCTCATTAGTTGGTTTAGAAATACCTTTAATGCTTAGAATTTTAAAAGACAAATTTTCTTTTGATGATTTGGTTGCCAAAATATTTTCTTTTGATTATGTTGGGGCCTTATTCGCATCGTTATTGTTTCCATTGGTGTTTGTTCCTTTTCTAGGACTATTAAAAACCTCCTATTTATTTGGAATGTTTAATGCAACCATCGCTTATTTTTTGGTAGATTATTTAAATGCTGCGTCAAAAGTTAAGGTAATGCTAAAGACCTCCTCAATTTTAGTTATAGTTGCTCTTTGTGCTTGTTTTGCCTTTAGTGAATCAATTTTAAGTTGGTCAGAATCACTAGCATATCAAGAAAAAATTATCATTTCTAAAAGTTCTAAATACCAAAGAATTATTGTTACACGAAATAGCGATGATATAAGGCTTTATTTAAATGGTAATTTGCAATTTAGTTCAAGAGATGAATACCGTTATCATGAATCATTAGTTTACCCTGCCGTATTAAAAAACCCCGAGGCAAAATCAATTTTAATATTGGGTGGTGGAGATGGTTTAGCACTTAAAGAACTTTTTAAACTTAAACATATTGAAAAGGTGACTTTAGTTGATTTGGATGAACAAATGATTCAACTTTTTAAAGAAAACGTTCTTTTGAAAGATTTAAACAACAGCTCTTTGAGTAATCCAAAACTTACTATTATAAATAAAGATGCTTTTATTTGGTTAAAACAAAACAGTAGTAAATTTGATTTAGCAATTGTAGATTTTCCTGATCCATCAAACTATTCAGTTGGAAAACTTTATACAAATACATTTTATAGATTATTATATAGTTCATTAACCAACAAGGGCATAGTAGTTGTTCAATCAACATCTCCGTATTTTGCAAGCAAGTCTTTTTGGTGTATCAACAATACTATCAAAAGTGTAGGATTTCAAACAACACCTTATCATAGCTATGTTCCATCATTTGGCGAATGGGGCTATGTTTTATGCGAAAAAGAAAAAACTAGTATTAAAGAACTCCAGTTGGATACAAAATTCTTTAATGCTACTACTTGGGTAAGTATGCAAAGTTTTCCAACTGATATGATGGCTTATAACACAGATATTAATAAGTTAAATAATCAAGTATTGGTTAATTTGTTTGAACATGAATGGGCAAAATATGCGCACGTACAATAGTTTGTCGCGAAGAGAGTTTGTGAAAAAATCGTTGCTAACGGTTTCTTCGCTTGCTTTTTTGCCTTCACTAATAAACACATCTTGTGAAAAAAAAAATCACATAACAGGTTCAATCTTAAATGATAATGCTAAAGCAGGCCACTTAATAAGAGATGGATTTAATCCTAGGCCTACACAAACAGTAAAAATTCCTATAGCAATTGTGGGTGCTGGAATTTCGGGCTTAACTACTGCTTATTATTTGGAAAAAAACAATGTGTCTGATTTTCTTATATTTGATTTAGCTTCAAAACATGGCGGAAATTCAATTTCAGATTCAAACTTGGTCAGCGCCTATCCTTGGGCCGCACATTATTTACCAATTGTAAATAATTCTAACACCGATTTAATTGATTTCTTAAAAGAGCAAAATGTAATTAATGGTTTTGATACGGCTGGCTTACCTATTTATAATGAATATTACTTGTGTTTTGATCCAGAGGAAAGATTATTTATTAATGGTCAATGGCAAGATGGATTGATTCCTAACGTTGGTGTTCCTATTTCCGAAAGAAAGGAAATTGATAGATTTTTTAAAATTGTAAATGATTTTAAGAACAAATTAGGTTCTGATGGTAAATTCGTTTTTGACATTCCTTTATGTCAATCGTCAAAAGATGAGGAATATAGGGCTTTAGATAAGATTAGTTTCGAAACTTTTTTAAAACAAAACAAGTTTACATCTTCCTATTTATTTTGGTATTTAAATTATTGTTGTAAAGATGATTATGGTTCTACAATTACAGACACGAGTGCTTATGCTGGCCTTCATTATTTTTGTGCGCGACGGGCAAAAGCATCTAATGCCGATTCTTCAGCTATATTAACATGGCCCGAAGGAAATAGTTTTCTAGCAAATAAATTAGCTCAACCTATTAAGGAAAAATTAAAAACAAGTCATTTAACATTATCAGTAAGTTTAAAAGATGGTAAAGCTGAAGTAATAACACTTAATGTTACTACAAATGAGTGTATACGTTATTTGTGTGATCAAGTAGTTTTGGCTACACCCCAGTACATTAATAATTATTTATTACCAAATGACTTAGCCAAGAACAGAAAGACTGATGGGTTATTTGAATATACTCCATGGATGGTGGCAAATATTACTACATCTTATTTAAATGAGTATAATGGTGAACCACTATCATGGGATAATGTAATGTATCATAGTAAATCTTTGGGCTATGTTAATGCTTGCCACCAACACCTAAATAAAGATGAGAGTAGTTATGTGTTAACTTACTATTTACCATTGGTTGATTTGCCTATTAAAGAAGCAAGAAAACTGGCTAGAGAAAGAACTCATGCAGAGTGGATTAAAGATATTGTTAAAGATTTAAACTTGGCACATTACAATATAGAAGAACATATTACCAATATTGATATTAAAATTTGGGGGCATGCAATGATTAAACCTAAAATGAATTTTATTTTTAATATGGAAAAAGATAAGTGTAAAGAACCAATTGAAAATAAAATATTTTTTGCCCATACTGATTTATCGGGCGTTTCTATTTTTGAAGAGGCATTTTCGCAGGGCATAGAGGTTGCAAAACAAATAGTAAAAATTAATGATAAGACCACAGGAGCATAATTGGATTGGAAATTCAAAGGTTGAGGTAATAGGAATTTTAAGTGTTTCTTTTTTGTGCTGTTTGGCTTTGTTTTTTTTGCCCAATTATTTTTTTGAAACTGATTTTTTTCCAGAACAAATTTGGTTGTTTTTGGTTGTTTTTGTTGATGTTGGACATGTTTATAGTACAATTTATAGAACTTATATTGATAAGCAATTGGTTTCAAAACATCAAAATTTGTTTTTTGGACTTCCAGTATTATTATTTGCATTAAGCGTGTTATTGCATAGTATTAGCAGCATTTTGTTTTGGCGCTGTTTGGCATACTTTGCAGTTTACCATTTCATCAGACAGCAATATGGGTTTTTGAGAATCTATTCTCGGAAAAACACATATAGTAAGTTTAAACATTACATTGATAGTGTTACTATTTACGGGGTAACAATTTTACCAATAATTTATTGGCATTTTTCGGGAAATAGAAAATTTAATTGGTTTTTAAAGAATGATTTTTTTCAGTTTTCTACTAATGAATGGATTTTAAATAGCACAATCCTTTTGATTTTTTTAGTATTGATTATATATTTTATTTCTGAGGGTTTTGAAGTATTTAAATCACAACAGATTAATTATCAAAAGAATGCTATTGTTATCGGAACGGCTCTATCTTGGTTTATTGGAATTGTATATTATAATAGTGATTTTGTATTTACACTTTTAAACGTTGTGTGCCATGGTGTTCCTTATATGACTTTGGTTTGGATACATGGAAAAAAGACGCATGTTGTGTCTAATGAAACCAATGTATTAAATTTAATTTATGGAAAGTTTAGTATGCTGTTATTTCTTTTGCCAATAGTTTTTTTTGCATATATAGAAGAAAGCTTTTGGGATGCATTTGTTTGGCATGAGCACAATACATCATTTATAATATTTGATAGTTTTAATGTTTCTTTGTCAAAAAATGTATTAAATATTATTGTTCCTCTATTGGCTTTACCGCAATTATTTCATTATGTAATTGATGGTTTTATTTGGAAAATAAAGGTCGATAAATTCAATTGGACAAATATTTTGTAGTTGATTTTGTGATTTTAACCCATTGAAAAACAGCGCTTTATAATTATTTTATTGTTTGCTGTAACTTTTATTAAGTTGGGTGCGTCCTATGTATAAAATCTGCAGAACTGATTAAACAAACAAGAAACTAAAAAACAAATAACATATGAAACATTTAATATACTCAGCTTTATTTTTATCTATAGGATTAGTAACAAAAGCACAAACAACCCAAACCAGAGAAATTACTCCAATTAATAAAATTGAAGTTGGAGGCGCTGCAACAGTTTATTTTACACAATCAGATACACTTGCTTTAAAAGTAGTAGCTGCTGAATCTGAAATAGCAAACATTTATACAACAATTGTTGATGGTGTATTATCTGTAAAAGCAAAGGGCTCATTTAAACAAGATTATAAAATTTATGTAAGTGCTAATCACATTAATCAAATAACTACGAGTGGTGCTTCAAAAATCGCCTGTTCAAATGTATTATTATCGGATAGCCTTTCATTAGATGCTTCTGGTGCAAGTGATATGGAGATTAAAACCACAACAAAAAAAGTTGATGTAGTGTTAAGTGGAGCATCTGAAATTACTTTAATTGGAAATTCTAATTCGTTACAAGGACAAGTAAGTGGAGCGTCAAGTTTAAAATCATATAAATTCATAACAGCAAATTCAAACATTACAGCTTCTGGGGCATCTAGCGCTAAAGTGTTTGCTACTGAAAAAATTAATGCAAATGCTACAGGTTCTAGTACTATAAAGTTTAAAGGTGAACCTAAAGATGTAAGTGCTGAAGCTTCGAGTTCATCTTCAATTGCAAAGGTTGTAGGTGATGACGTTTATAAGCAATCTAGTAACGAAAATAGAGATTCAACAACTTTTAATTTTAGAAAGAAGAAATTTGTAATCATTAATAAAGAGAAAGATTCTGATAGCGATATTAAAATAAATCAGAACGATGATTTTCATCATTGGGGAGGTTTTGCAATGGGCGTTAATGGTTGGTTGTCAAATGGAAACATTTCATTACCTAAAAATCAAAATTATATGGATTTGAATTACGGTAAATCCCTTAATTTTCAATTAAATCCATTCGAAAAAAACATTCATATTTATAAAAATTATGTGAATTTAGTTATAGGTTTAGGTTTTGAATGGAATCAATATGAATTTAGTAATAAAACAAAACTTAATGCTGATTCTAGTTATACCTTTGGAAAAATTGATTCTACAAACACGTTTATTTATCATAAAAACAGATTAAAAACAACGTTTGTAAATATTCCATTATTAGTTGAGTTTAATACAAATAAAAATCCCGAAAAATCATTTCACGTAGCACTAGGTGTTATTGGTGGTTATAAATTGGGTTCACGTACTCGTCAAATTTTAGAAAAAGATAATGTTGACTATAAGGTAATACGTAAAGATGGTTATAATATCAATGCTTTTAGAGTTAACGCTCATGCAAGTGTTGGATATAAAAACTTTACAGTGTTTGCAGATTATGCTTTAACTCCTTTGTTCGAAAAATCAAAAGGACCAGAGTTATACCCATTTACAGTTGGAGTAAAACTAGTATCTTTTTAATTATTTAGATTTTAAGTTTAAGCCATGCTAAGTTTTTAGTATGGCTTTTTTATTGTCTAAACATTTCATTCAACACCTTAGTTCTATAAGTAAAAATATATTCAATACGTTTTTTTAAAAACAAACGATGTGCAATTTCACCTATAAAACCAAATGGAATTACATAGTTCACAACATCGGTCATTTCAACACCAGTAGGAGTTTTTACAAATGAGTGTTTATGGTGCCACAATTTATAAGGTCCAAAGCGCTGTTCATCAATAAAATACTCTTTATCTTTTACATGTGAAATTTCTGTCATCCATTTTATAGGAATATTAAACATTGGTTTAAGAATGTAAGTTATTATTTGCCCAGCATACATGGTCTCCACATCTGTTTTGTCTGATGTTATAATAAATCCCATATCTGGTGGCGTAATTTTTGGAAGATTTTTTGGAGATGAAAAAAAGTGCCAAGCTTCTTCAAGGTTCATTGGTAATTGCTGAACATTTTTTATGGAGTGAAAGTACATATTGATATATTTGTTTAATATATAACAACCTTACACCATTAATGTTTCAAAATTACATTCAAAAAATAACTGCTGAGTTAAGTAATGAATTACCGGGAGAATTGGCACATTTAGAGATGATGCATTCTAACCGTAAGTTTTTGTTAGATGAAAAATTAGATAATTATAAACCAAGTGCTGTATTGGTTTTATTTTATCCAAATGAAGAGGATAAAATGTGTGTGTTGTTAATTGAAAGAACTTCTTATAATGGGCATCATAGCGGACAAATTGCTTTACCAGGCGGCAAAAAAGAAAAGGATGATGTTGATTTAGAAGCCACTGCCTTGAGAGAATTTTTTGAAGAAACTGGCTCTAATGTAACCCCAGAAGTAATAGGAAAATTAACTCATGTACATATTCCTCTAAGTAAGTTTATGGTTCAACCTGTTGTGGCATTTGCAAACACTAAACCCCTTTTTAGTAAGAGCGATGCTGAGGTGAATAAATTAATAGAATGGGAAATACAAGATTTAATAAATCAAGATATTAACCAAAAAACAACTATTTATGTAAGAGATACACCTGTAGTAGCAAATTATTTTTTAGTAGAAAATAAAATACTTTGGGGTGCCACGGCTATGATATTAAATGAATTGAGATGGATACTTAAAAAAGCAATCAGATAATACTATATCTGATTGCTTTATAGTTATTTTTTCTTGGGAACTACTTTTTTTGGTTTTTCAGTTGTTTTAACTGGTTCTACAGCAGGTTCTCCCATAGTATAGTGTTTTTCTTTAGGAACTACTTTAGTGCTGTCATGTATGGGTTTTTTTGGTGGTAACACTTTTCCCATAATCATGTGTTTTTCTGGTGGAGACTTTACACATTTTTTAGCAGTATCTTTTTTTTCTGGCTCATAAGCAACATCACCCTTCATGTGTATTTCGGTGGGTTGTTTGTGTGGTTTTGTTTGTGCCAGCGCACTTTCAGTTCCAAAAAGCCAAGCGCCAAAAGTTAAGCAAATAATAAGCGCCACCCTTTTAGAAAACTGAAATCTGTTGAATTTTGAATAAAAATCATCGAAGCTTAAGCTTGTTAATTGTGTGGTTTCAAAGCGACCACAAACTTTTTCTTCTGTTGTTGAATTAAAGAAATCTTTGATTTCATCAATAGTTTTTGTGCTAAAATCTACAACTGTTTTTACGCATTTACCGCAAAATGCACCTTGTTCGTTAGGAGTCATTTCATTCCAGTTTTCGTGGCAAGGTTTTTTAATTGAAATATTCATGTTTTCTAAATTTATATTTAGATGCATGAGTATATATTATTCCATAAACAATTAGTATAATTTCTTTAAAAGTGCAATAATTTTCTTCAAATCCTTTTGATTAATGTTTTTATGGGGATTTATCTTGTAAATTTTTATTTGTTTTCGCCCCTCGCTCACTAAATTTGGGAATTCTATTTTATAACCTTGCACAAACCCAATGTAAGTTTCATCTTTTTTCTTGCTGTAGCTTAAATAACAAAACCATTTGTTTTTATAATAATAAAATGGGGTGTTAAACTTCCAGGTTTCTGATAATTGCATTTCCTCAATTAAAAAACTGCGCAAGTACAACAGAGCCGATTGGCTTGGTTCAGGTAAGGTTAAAAAATAGTTATCGGTTAAACTTTGCAAACTAAAAATCGCGGTAGAAATTATGAATACTAGTTTTTAAGCCAAGATAAATGTAAGGCGATTGAAATTGATAATTGAAATCATCTTTTATGCTTCGTTGAATATATCCAATTTCTGCGCGTAAATTAAGCTGTGGAATTAAATAATAGGTAAACTTAATATCGCTTTGCATTAAATGTACCTTGTTTCCTTGAGTTGTTTTATGTCCGTATTCATAAGGACGACTAGTATAACTCAAAAAAATATTTTGCCCTAAATTTGATCCCATCGTATCAGTTCCAATAATGGCAGTCATTCCATTTACACTTATCATCCATCTATTAGCACGGTAATTAATAAATGCTAAGGCTTCTTTAAAATTTGCACCTAAAGGGTGTGCTAATGGTTGATTGTAATGCGCATAGTTTTGTTGCACGCTACCATGGGTGTATGTGTAGGGTCTAACTTCATTATATTCTACTTGAAGAGAAAGCCCTTTTACATTAAAAGCATTAATGTATTTGGCCCCAATTTGTACACCTTGTTTGTTTGCCCACCAACCTTTACGAGCCCGTATTTCTTTCAAAAAAAACTCATCTGCAACCGCTTGAGTGTATATTTTTAGGCAACCAAATAAATTACCTGATATATTTAATCCCATCATAGAGTTATCAGGCGATCCAACAGAGTATTCTTGTGGACGATAAAAAACAATTGGGTTTAAGTAATTTACATCAAAAGTTCTTACACGATTAGTATCAGTACCTTGCCATACTACATTTTCAAAAAATGAAATATTTAATTCTTTAAAAGCATTAAAACTTAGGTAGTGAAATGTTCCAAATTTATTTTGTAAAGATTTTTGTAATCCGTTGTGTTGCGAAAAATCTTGCATCCAACTATACCATACATTATATTGAATTCTCCATACATTTGCATTAATGCCGAAGTATGGATTGTTATTAGATAAATCAGAGAGTAACAATGATCGATAACCATCTCCTATAAAATGTTTGTCTTTACCAAGTTGAACATTAAATGCTTTACTAGGGCTGTATGAAAAATAACCTGTTAGGTTAGAAAAGTTGTAAGAGCCATCCGCGTTTTTATAGGCTCTTCCTAAACCAGGAATCACTCCAGATGCTTTAATAGTAGTATCATTAATTTCAGGTAAGGAAACTCTTCCACCCAAAGCAGTTAAAGCAAAAGTAAAGTCGTTGTTAATGTTTAATTTAACATGCGCTCCACCATAGGTTTCCGAAACCACTTTGGAGTTAATCATATCAAGTCCGGTTTGTAAATGGAGTAGAGGTAATGCTTGAAAATTGTATTGATTATGTTTGTTTGGACCTTCATTAAAGGTTTTACTTAAAAATTTATTTTTAATAGGAAAATGCAAATAGCTTACACACGTATCATCAAACTCATTTAAGGTTGAACTTAAATAGGGTTTAAATGATGAGTGAAAAGTTAAATTTGGATTTTTAACATGCCATGCATCAATAATTTGTTGAGCATCTGTATTAATAAAAATGTTTTGGGCCTGAGGATTATCTTGAGCAAACACATGATTTTTCCCTAAATAGGATACTATAAAAACATAAATTAATATTTTTAAAAACTTAGGCATTAGAAGATTCTTGCTTGTTTTTTAAACTGTTTTTATAAGATAAGTGAACAAACAAAATAAACAACACTCCACATCCTATAACAGCAAACAATGCTAAACTTGGATTTAAGAAATAACTTAGTAGTGATGCAGCAATAGTTAACATACTTGATATATAAATAATAATAACCGTTTTTATATGAGAATACCCGCAGTCTAATAGTTTATGGTGTAAGTGGTTTCTATCCGCTGCAAAAGGTGATTGTCCTTTGGCGGCTCTAATAATAAATATCCTGAGCGTGTCTGTTAATGGGTATGATAGAGCAGCTACAACAAATACTGGTTTTGAAATATGAACCCAAAAATTATCTAATCTATCAAGAGGAAACTCAATTAGTTTTATGCTTAAAACGCAAATAAACATTCCAATTATTAATGAACCACTATCGCCCATGAATATTTTGGCTGGAGAAAAATTAAATATTAAAAAACCAAGTAAAGCACCAGATAGAGAAAATGACAATGATGCTAAAGTATAATCGTTTGCAAAAACAAACCAAATTCCAAATACAGAAGATGCTATAAAACCAACACCTGCGGCTAGCCCGTCAACTCCGTCTATCAAATTCATTGCATTAACTACTACTATATAAGTAAACAAAGATAAAAATACGCTGCCCCAAACAGGAATGTCTTCCACGCCAAATATGCCATGTAAGCCAGTTATTCTAATGTCGCCCATTAACACTAAAATCAAACCAACTAAAATATTGGCAAATAATTTTTTTACTGGCGAAGTTCCAATAATATCATCCTTTACACCAACAAAAAATAATACCAAGCTAGTTGCTACAAGTATTTTAAATTCTTTTACTGATTCATAAATTTGGCTCCATTCTTTTAACTCATCAATATTATACCATAATGAAAAAGAGAAAAGAGTAGCTGCATATATAATAATACCACCAATGGTTGGCACTGCTCTTTTGTGTATCTTTCTATCTTCAGTAGGTAAATCAATAAGTCGTTTTAACACTGCCACCTTTATTAAGGCGGGAGTGGCGTATAAAACAACTGCAAATGCGGTTAAAAAAACTAAAACTAATACTGCCATATTATATGTTTAAAAATCGTAATAGGTATTAAATAAATTTGATTTAAAACTTAATGTATAAAAATGTGTTGTGTTATTTGATGCATTAAAATCAGTAAATAATTGTTGCCTATAATTATAGCTTAAAGATACATTAAAATTATATGCGTAGTTAACGGTATAACCAAGTTGTGCCTTAAAAACAGAATTGTTATATAACGCAAACTTTTTTAATGTAAGTGTTTGAAAATTGTATTTAGCATTTAAGAAAAACCGTTTGTATTTATAATCAGCAAGTACAATAAATTCCTTACCGTATCCTAAAGTGTAAGCCAAGTTTTGATTGTAGTGAGAGTAACTTTGATTGCTATAGGTTCCCAAAGGGCTATTATACGAGCCTTCATTAACATCATTGTATTCTATTTGTAACATTAAATTTTTAATAGAAAATGGCTCAAAATATTTTACACCAAATTGGTATCCAACTGAGTTTCCAAAGGTAGTTTGGTTACTTAAATCATCAGCCATAAATTGACCATAAGCACTTATTTTATTAGTAATTTTTATATTGGCATTTGCACCAATCATAATATTGTTTTTATTAGTTAAGCCATAATAGCCTAGGTTTGTATAAATAATTGGATTTACATATTGCCAATCAATATGCTGCCTATTCATGCTATCTGCTGAGCCCCAAATAAGGCTTTGAAATAAACCTAAGTTAATTCGTTTGCTGACATTAAAGCTTAAATACTGAATAGACATTGCTTTCTTTTGAAACAGTGGTTCTGTGTTTGGAGGAGTTTTGGCGCCACCTGTTTCTAAATTCATTAATACCGCATAAATATTGGTATATTGTATTTTTCCTTTTAACCATTGCGATGTTATTCTTAAATAAGGATAATTAAAGCTATTATCACTTAATAATAAAGAGCGGTATCCATTACCAATTTTTTGTTTGCCATGCCCTAGTTGAATGTTTAAATTTTTTGTTGGTTGATAGGAAATAAAGCCTGATGAAAAAGCATAATCATAACCTGATTTTTTAAACACTTTATAACGCCCTTGGCCTGGCACTATTTTAGTTTGATTATTGAAATTTGAAATATAGTAAGGAAAAAAACTTTGGTTTTCTGAAAACATAGTTTCAAAATAAAAGTCTTTTCCTACACTACCACTTGCAATAAAACCACGTGTGTTTGTTGACGTGTTTAAATAATTTGTTGTGTCGCTGTAAGCCCTACCTAGTTCAACATTTAGTAGTGGGTCTACTTTAAATTCATATTTATTTTCTTTTGACTTAATATGAATTAAATGATCAATAAAAACTTTATCTAAGGCTATATCATCAGTAATGTACTTAAACAGTTTAAAAGTATCAGGAACAAATTCGTAACGCTTATTAAAAAATGGAATGTAGGGCTGTATACTGATGTGGGTTTGAACACTATCTATTTTTGATAATTCTTTTTGAGTAAGAGTGTTATAAAAATAGTCGTTTGGTAAGTTGTAGAACTGTGCTTTTAAAGAACATGTAATAAGTATTAAGACATAAGTATTAAGATATTTAATTTTTTTGGCAGATAAATATGTGGTTTTTTTACAAATAAACACTCTTTTTATAATCTTATATCTTATTACTGTATACTTAATACATTGCAACTACCAAGCCTTAACGCCTTCTTTCTTTTTAAAATCATCGTAAACTTGTGTTATGCCTTCTTCTAATTCAATTTTATGTTTCCAACCTAATGAGTGAAGATAAGACACATCCATTAATTTACGGGGTGTTCCATCGGGTTTAGATAAATCGTGTTGTATTTCGCCTGTGTAGCCTACAATTTTTTTAATTAGTAAAGCTAAGTCTTTTATTGTTAAATCTTTGCCAGAACCAATGTTTACAAACTTTTCGCCAGTGTATGTGTTCATTAAATACACGCACGCATCACCTAAATCATCTGCATGTAAAAATTCGCGCATTGGTTTGCCTGTTCCCCACATTTCAACAAACGGTGTATTGTTTTCTTTTGCATCATGAAACTTTCTTATTAATGCTGGCAATACATGTGAATTATTTAAGTTATAATTATCATTTGGACCATACATATTTGTTGGCATAACAGAAATAAAATTGCAACCATATTGTTTTTTGTATGACTCGCACATTTTTATACCAGCAATTTTTGCTATTGCATATGGTTCGTTTGTTTCTTCTAATAAGCCTGTTAGCAGTGATTCTTCTTTTAAGGGTTGAGGTGCTAGTTTTGGATAGATACAAGAACTCCCCAGAAACATTAATTTTTTAACCCCTGATAGATACGAATTATGAATAACATTATTTTGAATCATCAAGTTTTCATAAATAAAATCGGCACGGTATACATTGTTTGCTTGTATACCTCCCACTTTAGCGGCAGCTAAAAAAACATATTCAGGTTTTTCTGCTTCAAAAAATTCACTTACTTGTTGTTGATTACGTAAATCTAATTGGGCTGAAGTGCGTGTAATAATAGTAGTGTATCCTTTTTTTTGTAGGTTACGCATTATTGCCGAACCCACCATTCCGCGGTGGCCTGCAATGTATATTTTAGAATTTAATTCCATGTAATAATGTGGTAATGTAATAATGTGACAATATGAAAAACATTAACGTTTTATATTGAAGCACCATCAAATTAATTACTCTTTATAATTTAATACTTTATGACCACCTTCAATTAAATATTTATCGCGTTTAAATATTTCAACATCAGAGGCAACCATTTCTTTACACAACGAAGCTACTGTGTATGTTGGTGTCCAGCCCATTTTTGTTTTTGCTTTTGTGGCATCCCCAACTAATAAATCAACTTCTGCAGGGCGGTAATATTTTGGATCGATTTCAACTAAAATTTTGCCTGTAGAAGCATCTATACCTTTTTCGTTTTCAGCTTTTCCTTCCCATTTTAATGTAATACCAACTTCTGCAAATGCCATATTAATAAATTCTCTAACTGTAATTTTAATGCCAGTAGCTAAAACAAAATCTTCTGGTTCATCTTGTTGTAACATGCGCCACATACCTTCAACATAATCTTTTGCATGCCCCCAATCCCTTTCAGAATCAATGTTCCCCATAAATAATTTATCCTGTAATCCTAAACTTATTTTAGCTACTGCACGTGTAATTTTACGAGTAACAAAGGTTTCGCCACGTAAAGGACTTTCGTGATTAAATAAAATACCGTTACAAGCAAACATACCGTAAGCTTCGCGGTAATTTTTAGTAATCCAGAATGCGTAGAGTTTAGCAACGCCATAAGGGCTGCGAGGATAGAACGGAGTAGTTTCTTTTTGAGGAATTTCTTGAACTAAGCCATAAAGCTCAGAAGTAGAGGCTTGGTAAAAACGTGTTTTCTTTTCTAATCCTAAAATGCGAATTGCTTCCAAAATACGAAGAGTTCCAATTCCATCAGCATTAGCAGTATATTCTGGCGTATCAAAACTCACTTTTACATGAGACATAGCCGCAAGGTTATAAATTTCGTCAGGTTTTACTTCCTGAATAATTCTAATTAAGTTGGTACTATCAGTTAAATCGCCATAGTGCAATTTAAAATTTACATGTTTTTCGTGTTGGTCTTGATATAAATGATCTATTCTATCAGTATTAAAAAGAGAACTACGACGTTTTACACCGTGTACAACGTACCCTTTACTTAATAATAATTCTGATAAATAGGCGCCATCTTGTCCGGTTACACCTGTAATTAAAGCTACTTTACTCATAATATTGTTATAGATTAGCAATATTACAAAAAAAAGGGCAAAAAATGCCTTAAAATGCTACTTTTTAATGGATTAAATAATGATTATTTTGAGCTTGGAACAATGTATTCTTGCCAATAACTATCATCTGTCCAATGGTCTTTCGCCATGAGTTTATAATCTGCCATCCAATAAGATTCATCAAATTGCTTTGTGTATTTTGTGTTTCTTACTAGGCCACTAATTTGGCTCGAAGCCCATGTAATGTCCATTGAATACCAAACACCATCAAGTTTAACAATATTCCAAGCATGCCAACAGTTATCTGTACAGCCAGCTTGCCCTGTAATGTATATGCATTTAATTTTTGCTTCATCACACATGGCTTTAAACAAAGATGAAAATCCGCCACACACAGCTTTTTTTCTTTTATAAACTATCATGGGATCTTCACAATCTTTTTTGTAGTCTTTTAAAACATCAAAGTCGTATTTTATATTATTTGTTATCCATCTAAAAATTGCCCTGCATTTTTCTGTTTCAGTTGTTAATGATTCAGTAAGTTCTTGAGCAGTTTCTTGATAAAAATATTATTTGTTTTTTTGAAAATTCAAAGCAATGCTATCTGCTTTTTTATAGTTAATTGTTTGAGAAATACCATTAAAGGCAAAATATATAAAAAATAATGATAGTAGAATTGTTTTCATACTTGTTTTTAAACATAACGAATTTAGTGAAATAGTTACACTTTTAAAACTGTATTAATAATACAAATTGATTTAAAGGGCTACGATTAATATACAGTAATTATCTTTCGATAATAAGCTGTTTGGAGTATATTACAGATTGTTTATCGGTAAACTGAATGTAATATGACCCATTGGATAATTCATTAATTTGAATTTTTTCTGGCACACTTGTATCTTGTTTTACCAACTGACCAAGGTTGTTATAAATTGAATAAGCAGTATAATTTAAGTAATTTGAAACTGTTATTTCAGAACCACTAGGGTTAGGAAAAAAATTAAGACTGTTTACTTTTAGTAAACATTTATCATTATAAACAACAGAATTATACGTTTTTACAGTTTTATCAAAATCCACTTGTTTTAGTCTGTAATAAACAATTGATTCAGAAATTTCCGTATCAGTAAATTGGTACATTTTTAAGGAGCTTGAGTTACCAGAGCCTTTGATTTGAGTTAGTTGACTCCATTTAAGGCCATCTTTACTTTTTTCTAAAATAAAAAGGTCGTTGTTTGTTTCTGAGAGAGTTTCCCATTTTAAAGTAAATAAATGAAAATTATTATCACAGTCTCCATAGAAATTAACTAATTCTACTGGAAGCGGAGATGGCGTTGATGAAAAAATTCCTGAATTATTTGATCCACCCCCTGATGTACCTGTAATAACCGATCCATCAGTATTATCCCAACCTGCTAAACCATTAGTAGTTGTGCTCAATACATTAGTTGTTGGTTGTGATGCCGAATAAACAATAACACCTTGGCCACCACCACCGCCGCCGCCATGAGCAGCCGAATTAACAGATCCGCCAGTTCCACCATTAGCATTTACAGCTAAAGTACAAGTGGATGATATTGAAAAGTTTACTATTTGCATTTGAATACAACCTGCCGCACCGCCACCGCCACCGCCGTCGTTTCCTGCCCAAGCAATACTTTGTCCGTTTGCAGTTATATTAATTGCAGATGTACAAACAGTATTCGTTCGAAGAGTATTTGCTTTTATAAAAATAATTCCACCACCTCTACCACCACTGGTTCCAACACCATTGTTTTGTTGACCACCGCCGCCTCCTGAGCCCATAAATAGTCGGCTTGGCATAAAACTAGAAAGGGAAATACCACCAAAACCTTTACCTGAGTTTGCAGCACTACACGTCCAACCAAGACCACCATTTCCGCCACTTGTGTAATTGCCACCGCCACCGCCACCAGCGTTGTTTTGGCTTCCGCCTCCTCCTCCAGTTATTATTTTTGCCAATCCATTAAGAAATGTAGAGTTGGTAGATTTATAAATACCTTCACCCTTAAAGCCTTTGTTTGCATCATTACCTGTGTAAAACGTATTATTACAAGCTTCATCTGCATTTGATGAAACCGCGCCGCCTCTAAAACCAATACCATCTGCCGAAATACTATGATTTAAAGTTAAAGTGTTTGTTACTTGTAAAGCAATTATACCACCTACATTGCCATCCCATGCCAAACCAGTAATATTTGAAGTGGTTGTATAATTAATTCCTAAATCTCTAAAGCTTATTAATTGCACCGAAGAGTTTGATCCAAACGAATAACCACTTGTTAATGCAAAATCTAAAGTGATTGATGTAGGAGTTCCAGTAGCTGGCAAACGAGAAGCTATTTTTCGAAGTTCGTAATTTCCTGCATTAGCAATAGTTGCAAGATTTCCAAAAGAAGAGGTACTTGTTGTGTTTGTGCCTATACAATCATCTTGCATTTGCATTACTATTACCTCTCCACCTACTGTAAAAGTATGACTTGCCTCATTTACATTGGTTATAGTAAGCGTAATAGCACCTGAATTGATAGCTGTTACTTTTGCATATGCGTTTAATGTAATTTGAGAATTACAAAAATTCGCTACAAATAAAAAAATAATACATGCAAATAATTTCATATGATTAAAATCAAAGCACTAATTTACAAAAAAATTACAGAATTGTTCGCTTTCTTTTTCAGAAAATTGTAGTGCTAAGAAAAAGATTTTATGGAGGTAAAATAAATGTAAGGTGTTTTTTTTATATCAGGTATTTATTTATTAGTTCTATTTATTATTGAGTAATTAAAATAATTTCTGCCGAAGAAACCAAATGATTTAGTGTTGTTTAGATTTTTATCCGAATGCCAAGGAAATAGATAATTTAAATCATTAAGGTTTATAATGGATTTATTTTCGTTGCCGTTGTTGTCGATTGTGTAGTATATGTAGTTTGAGTTTTCAATATTATTACAGGTTTTATAGTTTCTAAATTCATACTCTTTATTTTGATTTTTTTTATTTTCAAAATAAGTAATGTTGAATTTTTTGTTGTAATAACTAAATGTTAAAGCGTTTGTATTAATTGAGCTGAAATCTGTTTTTTTTGGAATAAACTTTACCCAATTTAACTTGTTGTCGTTAATGTTATATTTTGTAATTATAATCTCAAACTTTAAATCTATAAAACCATGTTCATATGTGGTATAAAGATTTCCGTCAAATATTTTTTCAAAAATTAGCCTAAAGTATTTATTTGTTGGTCTATTTGTTTGTCCTTCAAAAGTGTAGGTTAGTGCTTTTTGTATTTCTTCGGATAAAACTACAAATGTATCTAATTCAACTGAGTTTATATTTAAATCGATTCTTTTTAAGTAATATCCTTTTTTTGCAGGTAAAATAAATTTTTCGTCATCAATGTCTACAATGTTATAAAGTAAGATGTTACTATTTGTTAAACCTTTTAATATAGGTAGAGGGCCAAATGGATAGTACACTTTTGTTCTATTAATTTTATTTAAAGTAGGAGAAACTAAAAATATTTCTAGGCTATCTCTTCTAACTTTTATATCGTATTTAGAAAATCCTATTTTTATTTTTGTAATACTATCCATATTTGGAGATGTTTCGAAAAACAAGTCTTTTTCATAGTTTGCAATAAAATAAATTAAATTTTTATTTAAGTCAACATCAGAAATAATGTTTAAATCTGTTTGAGTATTTATTTTTGGAAAGTCGTAACCCCATATTTTATTAAAAATATCATCATATAAAATGCATTTATCTCGCTGAAAACCACTAAAAAAAGTTTTTCTTACTGTTAATAAGATGTCACCCATTGACGTTAAAGTACTATAGTATAAAGATTTTGAAATAGTGTTGTTTATATTTTCTGTTTTATCAAGAACAAAAGCCTCTGATACGTTTCCACTATATGAGATTAATTTACCAATAGCTATTTTGTTATTTCCAATGTTACTGTAAAATATTAAAACAATATTATTTTTGCATTGATGAATCTGATAATTAAATTCATGAGGGTTGAACTTCCCATTATAAAGTTTATTTATGTTAAGTTTAACACTAAAATCACTTGCTTTATTAAATAAATTTCTTTTTTCAATTTCCATATCCCACCCCAATGAATCACTAATAGTATTTAATAGATATAAGGATGAGTCGGTATGAGCTACAGTTATGTTTTGAATCAGAGGTTTTTGAGCATACAAGTTTGATATAAACAAAACCCCAAAGATTATTAATTTATAGTGAAGTTTAACTTTAATCATTTTTAAATTTATATAAAACTTAATCTAAATTTTTAAATCGCCAATCCAATTACACACACATCATCTACTTGCTCTAAGTTGCCTTTCCATTTTTCAAAAGCAGTATCTACAATTTGTTTTTGCTCTAGCATTGGTAAATGGGTATTATTTTGGAGTAACTCTTTTAAGTATTTACTCATAAATTTTTTGCCATTTGGTCCTCCAAATTGGTCGGCAAATCCATCGGTAATTGTATAAACTCTATCGCCTTTTTGTAATTTAAACTCATGTTGAGAGAAAGATACATCTTGTTTATCATGTTTCCCAACAGGCATTTTATCTGGCTTAAGTTCTATTAATTCGTAATCATGAGTATTGAGTTCTTCAACACTTGTTTTCCTTAAAATCCATATTGGATTATTTGCTGCAGAATAGCTCAATATGTTTTTAGTAAAATCAAATCTAATTAAACTACAATCCATTCCATCTTTTCCTCCTTGACCACAGTCATCAGATTTTAATCCTTGAATGAGTATTTTTCGAACAAAATTTAATATGTCGCTTGGATTATGAAAATTTCTGCTAAACAAAGCCTCGTTTAAAAGTGAAATGTTTAGCAAACTCATAAAAGCACCAGGAATACCATGACCCGTGCTATCAGCCGTGCATAAATAGAAACTGTCATTGTGGTAATTTGCCCAATAAAAATCACCACTAACAATATCTTTGGGTTTAAAAATTACAAAATAGTCCGATAAATAATTACTTAATTCGTTTTCGCTTGCCATGTATGATGACTGAATACGTTTGGCATAATTGATACTATCTGTAATTTCTTTATTTTTTTCTTCTAGTTCATGATGTTGTAGTTCTATTTTGTCAAATGCATTTTTTAACTCTACATTTTTAAGGCGATTAATTTCTGCTTCCTTTTCAGCGTGTTCAACCGAAAAAGCAATTTGCTGATTTTTTAATGTGTTTACCTTATCATTACTTAATATTTCTTGGCGAAGTAAATTATATTGTTTAAAATGAAAAAGCGATTTTGATAAATCATTAGTTTTTTCATAACATTCAGATAGTAATTCATGCGCCTCGCTTTTTAGTGAAACTATGTGAAGAGTTTCTGCAATTAACAGTGCTTCGGTTAAACAAGCTATGGCGTTATTATACTCACTTAAAAACAGAAGAACTTTACTAATTCCTATTAAACAAACTAATTCAAAACGTTTTTCGCTTTTTAAATTAGAACTTTCGGCTTTTTTATAATATTCTAATGATTTGTGAAACTCTTTTTTTTCTAGAAACAAACTGGCTAATCCCAAATAGGTCCAAGGAATACCATCAACATCATTGGTTTTCTCTCTCAGTTCAAGGCTTTGATTATAGAACGAAAAAGCTTCTTCATATTTTTTGCTTAATACATAGTTTCTTGCAATTAAATTTAAAGAAGATGCAGAAGCTTTATTATCATTTAATAGGTTACGAATTACTAACCCTTTTTCTAAATTTAAAATTGCCTTTTGGTAATCATTAATGCGTGAATAAACTTGGCCTAATAATGTGTAACAATCAGATTTATTTAATTCATCCCCTGCTAATTCGCCTGTTTTTACAGCGTTTAAAGCATGAGCCATTGCTTTTTCATATTGTCCAAATTGGTCGTGCATGGATGCACTTATTAAATTAGCCCTTGATATTCCTAAGGCATTATTTTCTGTTGTAAAAAAATGTAATGCTTCTGAAACTGTAATAAATTGTTCGCTTGAACTTGATTTCCAAAAAATTAATTGCGCTATAGTTAATTGCGCAAAATGATATTCTAACAAATTGGTTTCAATAGCTGCGTTTTTAACTTCTTCGGCAATTTTTAGAGCTGTTGAGGAATCAGAATAACGTAGGCTCCATGCTTTACTGTTTTGTGTGTTTAATGAATGGTTATGAGTACTAGTGTCCATAAATTATTTTGGTAAAAAATCAACAATAGATTTTACGGATTCAGCATAAGAACCAGTTGGATATAATTCGTTATAAAGTGTGGCCGTTTTTCTTACATTATCAAAGTTTCCTAGGTTGTAATAACTCATCATTAATAAAAATAGTTGTAACGATTTTTTGTCATCATCTAATTTATATAATTCTAAAATTTGTTTCCGAGTATAAACTTCGTCTATATATTGATGATTTTCGTTGTACGTTGATGCATAATTTTCTAGCACATTGCACATTGGATCTTTGTGTTTTAAATTCTTTAAATAACTCGTATAGTCATTTTGCAGGCTTCTGAAATCTTTATTAATTTCTCTTACTTTTTTATCATAATCTTTTTGAAAAGCTTTATAATCATCGGCTTTGCTTTTTAAGTTTTCAAAGGCTTTGTTAGCGTCTTCAATATTTTTTAATTTGCCAGTATACATAATAAATCCATCCCAAGCATGAAGGTTTTCATCAACTTCTTTTTCGGTGGTAGGTTTACCTGTTTTCAAGTATTTATCACAAATCTCTAAAAGCAAATCAGGTCTATTGTATTGTTCATTGCTAAATAACCAATGTATTACATTTTCCATTTCATGCTTTGAACCTTTTTTTGCTATAGATTCTAGTTCTTTTATTTTAGTTTCATTTTCAATGGTTTTTGTTTTAAAATCTTCTAGTTTGTTTTCTAATGAATAAACTTTTTCTTGGTCGTCGGGATCGGTAAATAAATTTTTGGAAGTTGAAACGATATCCTCCATCATTTTAATGTCGTTATAGTTTTGAGCAATTTCAAAAAAATTAGTAAACTCATTAAACTTGCTACTTTCATCCCATGTAGCAATAGTTTCTTTGTTTGTATTTAAAACTTGAGTTTTATAAATTTGAGCATAATTTTGATATTCTTTAGTGTTTACAAATTGAAGGTTCGTTTTCCATTCTAAATTATTTAAGTAATTAACATATGCATCCAGTGATTCTGCCGCAAGCTTATTATCTAATCCTTTTTTAGCATTTTCTCGCCATTCTATTTCTTTAATTGCTTTTTCTAGATACATTTTTACACTTTGAAAATACATGCTTGTAGGATATTTAGTAATAAATGATTTACCTTCATCAATTACTAAATCGTATTTTTTTAAAGCATCAAATGCATAGCAATCATAAAAGGAAAGCATTTCTCCAAGTGTATAGGGCGATGCTTCTCCATAAATTTTCTTTTTATCATCAACTTTCATTTTCCTAATTGAATTATTAAAAGAAAGTAATTGATTAAATTTATAGGAAGAAACCAAAGTTGTCCAAACATTTGTAAGTTGCATTCCAAATTTTTCGTTAGATGCATCAATGGTATTAATAGTATTTTTGAGTTCTTCTAAAATTAATTTTTCACGTTCAGCTTCAATTTTTTTAATTAAATCTTTAATCTCATCTAATTTATATTTTGCAAATTGAAATTTTGGATTTGATTTAACCGTTTTTTCAAGTAACAATTTTGCTTCAAGATCCATACCTACATCCTGAAGTTCAATAGCATTTGAGTAATTTACAACTTCGTTTATAGACACTTGTTCATTAGTTTTGTAGAGCCCACTTAAATCTGGACTATATGGTATGTTTATACTTTTAGCTAGTAAATTGGCAAGTTGCTGATGTAAGGAAAAAAAATTGTTTTTATTGCCACTAACTTGTTCAGCAAAAATTACACCTCCTGTTTGTACATCTATTAAACGGGCATCTAATCGAATAATATTATCTAAAATATAAAACGAACCGGTTAAAATATTTTGAGCACCTAAGCCTTTTCCTAGTTTTACCGCAGTTGTTTGGTCGAAATATTTAGACTGCCCTAATTTAATTTCTTGCAATAATTTTTCTAGTTTTTCTCTTTCAACAATAGTTACACCTTTTACTTTTGATAAATCTGTTATTAGCATATCTGATATACCCTTTGACAAGGCGTTGTACTTCGCGTCTCCCGAAGAATTATCAAAATATGAAATAGCAATTGTTTTAGCTTGAGAAATAAAAGCCCAAAGCAAACAAACAATTAAAAACAGTTTAGATTTCATTATACTTTAGCAGTTAATTTATTAAGAGCATTTTGTGCAGGTGTAAAATCAGGATTTTTTTGTAAAACTTTTTTTAGCAAATCTATAGCTTTGTCTTTTTCTCCTTTGTCCATTTTATCAAGTGCGTCAGAGTACATTAATGATGTTTCGTAAGTTAAAGAATTAACCTTTGTGTTTTTATCATCTGCTAATTCTACATTTAATCCACTGGCAATTTTTACAACCAATTTTTTTTCTAAATCAAAAAATGTATTTGTTGCGCCATCTATCCCTTCACTTTTTATTATTTTTCCTGTTTCTACATCTATAATCCTTGCATCCATTCTCATGCTACCCATTAAATCAAAAAACGAACCGGTTAAAATGTATTGCACGCCTAATAGTTTACCAACTTTACTGGCTGTAGCAGGGTCAAATTCTTTTGAATTATTTAATTTTTGTTCTTTTAAAATTTCTTCTAAACGAGCTCGCTCAATTACATTAAGCATATTTATTTTTGATAAATCGGAAATGATCATATCTGCTAATCCTTTTTTAAGCCTTGTTAATTCAGCATTATCAGAACCACTATCAAAATATAAAACTGCAATGCGCTTAGCATTGGCATTTGGTGTTACAGCGTTTAAATCCGAAACAATATTCTCTTGTTGTTTAACTACATCTTCGTTAGCTGTTTTCACTTCATCTTTTACTTCTAAATTATTAGTAGTGTTTTTTGTTGCAAAATAATAGGTTCCAAAAGCAACAATTAATAGAGCTAATACTGCAATTACAATTTTGGGTAACGAAGATTTTTTAGAAGTTGGTGCAATTGTTTGCGAATAATTTTTTGTTGTGCTGCTTTCGGCATAACTCTGCACTGGAGTTACCAATTCGTTAGGTACATGTCCTTTTAAGTATTCTAAAAAAAACCAATTTGTTAAACTTGCTAAAGCAGTTTGGCATGGAGCAATCCATTCGCGGGTTGCTTCACTTAAATCATCTTGAGCATGTGCGGCATAGTTTCCATAGGTTTGAATGGTACCAATGAGTATTCCTATTTTATCTGGAATTAATTTTTTATGTAAGAGTTCTCTTCCATAATCATTAAGCATCATTTTGCTTTTAGGTTCACCAAGTTCTTTTGTATAAATAAAACGACAAATTGCTTCGGTAGTTCTTCTTGCATTTTGTAAAAAAGTATCCGGATCTTGATCTGCATATCCAAACGATTTAACAAGCATTCTACTCAAATGCGATACTTTTTCTTCTAGGCTTTCAATTTGTTGGTCTTTGTTTATTTCAGACATTATTTCTTGTTTTTAACAGTAAATAAATATATTAAATTTAAGTTTTAAATCATACTTAAATAAAATTAAATTCTTACCCCAATTAAACAAACATCATCTACTTGTTCTAAATTACCTTTCCAATTATCAAAAGTTTTATTGATAATTTGTTTTTGCACATCAAGCGGTTTTTGTGAATTAGACAACAGTAAATCTTCTAATTGTTTGTATTTGAATTTTTTACCTTTTGGTCCACCAAATTGATCGGATAAACCGTCTGAATATAAATAAAAGCTATCTTCTTTATTTAGAGATATGGAATGAGTTTTAGGTAATGAAACACTTTTATCTTGCACTGAGCCAACAGAGCATTTACCAGCAATAGCAAATTTCATTACATTGTTTTGAATATATGTAAGTGATATATTAGCTCCAGCAAATAATAATTCGTTTGTAATTGTATTTAAACAAACGAGCCCAACCTCCATACTGTCTTGTATCGGATTATCTTTATCTTGTTTTAGAGCAGTCTTTACATCTAAATTCATGCTATCTAAAATTGTAGTTGGATCTATAAGTTCTTTTTCAATGACTGCTTTATTAATTGCGTTATGTGCCAACATAGTTAGTAATGCTCCAGGCACGCCGTGTCCAGTGCAGTCTATCACTGCAAAGTATAAATATTCGTCACGCTTGTGAAGCCAATAAAAGTCACCACTTACAATATTTTTTGGTTTATATAACACAAATCCTGTTTTTAGGACAACGTTTTCAATAATATTGTCTGGCAAAATAGCTTGTTGTATTCTTTGTGAATAATTTATACTATCTATCAAATCTTTGTTTTGTTCAGCTATAATTTCTTTTTTTTCTTTTAGGCGTTTAGCACTATGATTTTTAATGTATATAATCAATATACCAAACAAAACTGTTGTAACAGAAAACACGATAATGGAATAAAACATGGAGCGATGATCTTTAGGGTAGCAAACCTGATACATTTCTTCATTGCCAAAAAAAGTATCGCGCCAAGTTAAATGTTTTGTGTATTTTGGATTAGTTGTTATTGAATCTAACTGAGCAGCTAAACAACTTGGTAAAAATAGTAAGATAAGAAAAGTTGTGAGGTTTAATAATTTTGTCATAATTAATAGTTTTTAAATTCTTACCCCAATTAAACAAACATCATCTACTTGTTCTAGATTACCTTTCCAATTATCAAAAGTTTGAGATAGTATTTGTTTTTGTGTGTCCATTGGCTTATCAGAAATAGAAATAAGTAATTCCTCAAGCTGTTTGTATTTAAATTTTTTACCTTTTTCACCACCAAATTGATCTGCATATCCGTCCGTAAACATATACACCATATCACCTTCATTTAAATCAATTTCTTTTTGAATAAACGGTATATTGTCCTTAAGATGTTTTCCAACTGGCATTCTATCGGCAGGATAATTTTCTAAACTAGGATTTTCAGTTCCTTTTGAGGCCCTCACTATTAAAATAGGATTATTTGCAGCCGAATAAATAAGTTTTTTTTCATTAAAATCAAAGCTAATTAAACTGCAATCCATACCATCTTTGCCCCCATCTTCACTTCCATCTGTAGCTAGGTAATGAATAATCCTACTTCGAGTTGCGTTTAAAATATCAGCAGGTTGCGTGTGTTTATCTGCATTAATGGCCGAATTTAAACAACTCATATTTAGCATACTCATAATAGAGCCTGGCACACCATGACCTGTGCTATCTGCTACACAAAGCAAAATCTTTTCTTGATTGTTTGCGCCATTGAGCTTTGCAAGTGCATAAAAATCTCCACTAACAACATCCTTTGGATTGAAATAAACAAAATGATTTTGGAAATGATTCTTCAAAGTGTTTTCGTTTGGCAATAAAGCAAATTGAATTCTTTTGGCATAATTTATACTATCAGTAATCTCTTTATGTTTTTCTTCGACTAATAATTTTTGTTTTTTAATTATAGTATTTTGCAATTGTGTTTCTTGCTCTTTTTGTTCTATAACTATTTTTTGTTTACTTATTAATTTGAAGCGTTTGTATAATAAAAATGTAAATGCAGCAACAATTAAAAGTATAATTATAATTGACCAAGTTATTAACCTTTGTTTTTGACTTTCAATTTTTGCTTTATTGTTTAGTTCAAATTCTTTTTGTTCTATAGTATAATCATTAGCTATATTGTTTAGCCGAATCTGATTTTCTGTATTAGAAACACTATCTTTTAAATAAGTGTGTTTAATGTGAAAGTTATAGGCATTAGTATAATCACCAGTTGTTTTATAGGCATTTGCTAAGCGCTCGTATAACCCTATCTTAGTAGTAACATCACTTTTAATTTTCGTAAAAGTATAAGCTGTATCTATATATTTTAAACCTAAATCATTGTTATGTAAATCAAAATAAAAATCAGAGATGGCTATGTAGTTTAAAATAATTTTATTAGTGTCTTGTAATAGTTTGCTATAGTGGTTGCTTTTTAAAAAATATAATTCAGCATTATTTATTTCATTGTTTTCAAAACAAATATTAGCTAGGTTACTGTAGTAATAATCAAAATATTCTGTTTCATTTCTGATTGAATCAATAGTTAATGCTTCTATAAAATATTGTTTCGCATCCGAATAATTGTAAAGTGAGGTAAGTGTAGCTCCCGTATTGTTAAGTCCAGCCACAATTGAAGTAGTATCTTTATTGCTTCGAGCTAAGTTTAAAAATTTTGAAAAATAATAATAGGATTTTGTGTGGTTTTCCATAGAACTATAAATAGTCCCTATGTGATTGTATATATTTATTCTGTTTTTAACTTCATTTGTTTGTTCAATTAATTTAAGACTGTTAATTGCATAGTTTAAAGCTTTTTGATTGTTACCATAATTGAAATAATAATAAGATAGTTTAAATCCCAATTTAATTTCTTGCTCTTTGTAATTATTAGCATTTGCTAAATGATAAGCTTGTAAATTAAAAAGAAAACTAGAGTCGGGATTTTTAGTTTTATAGTAATCACTAATTTTTATGGCTAAGTTTAATTTGCTGCTATCATCATAAGATTTTTCTTGGTATTGTTTAAGAAGAGAATTTATGTTTTGTGCGTTTAAACTCCAACCTATAATATTAAAAAACACTACCAAAAATAATTGGTAGTGTTTTGTTTTAAAATATTTTGTACTAATGTGAGAGTTTGAGTTCAAAGTGTATTAATGAAGTACTGTATTTTAATTAAAAAATTATTTTACCAAATAATAAATGTTTGTTTGCCATTTAGCAGTGTCTTTTTCTACCATTGGATCGTTTGCATATTCTTCAATTACAAAACTTTGTGTAAGGCCTTTTTCCTTTATGTATGCGTCCATTGCATAATGCGCGTTTGCCGATTTATCATAAGCTCCAAAATATTCAACCAACAAAACCTTACTTGCTGGCGTTTCAAATTTCTCTACACCATCTAACTTAGTTCCATTAGCAACTTCTATTACTGCAGCCACATCTGTAACCATTGTTTTTTCATCAAACGTAAAGTATATTGCCTTAGGCATTCCTACTGGCTGTGCTTTTGCTTTGCTTAGTGCTGCCCCAACTTTGCCATATGAGTTACCAAAAAAGGCAGCAAGTTTATCAAGTGATAATTTATCTTTTACACCATAAAAAGTTTTTGCATCCCAATTAAGTTCTTTTATATCATACGTTGTGGTCGTCTCGGCAGCAATAGATTCAATTTCTGTTTTTAATTTTGCTAAACCATTTTGGTAATCAGTACCAATAATTTTATCCATATTAATAAATAACATTGGTGCACGTCCAAAAAAACCAATATCAAAAACTACACCCCAAGTAACAGTAATGTTTCCATTATTATTGGGTTTAGTAATAAAATAAAGATCATTATCGCCCATGCCGTCAAAATTTAAAGTAAGCAAAACACTATCTTTAGTAAATTTATTAAATGTCATAGTTCCTTTTCCTACGCTATCTTTTTCACTTTCCCATCTGTAAGTACTACCTGGTTCACAACAAACACCTGTATAAGTTGTTTTCATGCTTGGGTCTCTTCTAGTCCAAGGACTATATTTATCATGAAAGAATTTTAAATCAGCTAAATGATGTTGTAAATCTTCAACAGAAGAGGTTTTAATATCTATTGAACGCTCAACTTTAACTTTTGAAGGTCCAAATATACATAGGATTAAATACAGGCAACAAATGCCAATTATTACATAAAGGAATTTTTTCATAATATTTTTCATGTTTTTAATTTTTGTAGTTTTTATTTCTTTGATATTATTTTAAATTAATGGATACAATAATTTTTATAAAATTACATATTCCTTCTATACTGCCCACCAACTTCAAATAAGCATTTTGTTACTTCACCTAAACTCATAAATTTAGCTGCATCCATTAATTCAGCAAAAATGTTTTTGTTATGAATTGCTGCGCTTTGTAAGCGTTTTACCATTTCGTTGTGCTTATCAGCATGAGTTTTATGCAACTCAGCTAACATAGTAATTTGGTATTCTTTTTCTTCGGTTGTAGAACGAATTACTTCACGTGGCAACACCGTTGGACTTCCTTTGCTTGATAAGAAAGTATTTACGCCAATAATTGGATATTCGCCCGTATGTTTTAATGTTTCGTAGTATAAACTTTCTTCTTGTATTTGTCCACGTTGATACATGGTTTCCATTGCTCCTAATACACCACCACGTTCAGAAATACGGTCGAACTCAGTTAACACTGCCTCTTCAACTAAATCTGTTAATTCTTCAATAATGAAAGATCCTTGTAATGGATTTTCATTTTTTGCTAAACCTAATTCACGATTAATAATTAATTGAATTGCCATTGCTCTACGAACCGATTCTTCTGTTGGTGTTGTTATAGCTTCGTCGTATGCGTTGGTGTGCAATGAATTACAGTTATCGTAAATAGCATATAAGGCTTGTAACGTTGTACGAATATCATTAAAATCAATTTCTTGCGCATGTAACGAACGACCAGAAGTTTGTATATGGTATTTCAACATTTGGCTACGTTCGTTTCCACCGTAACGCAATTTCATAGCTTTAGCCCAAATACGGCGACTTACACGTCCTATAACACTGTACTCAGGATCAATGCCATTACTAAAGAAGAAAGATAAGTTTGGCGCAAAATCATCAATGTGCATACCACGGCTTAAGTAATATTCTACAAACGTAAATCCATTTGCTAAAGTGAAGGCAAGCTGGGAGATAGGATTAGCGCCTGCTTCAGCAATGTGATAGCCAGAAATAGAAACTGAATAAAAGTTACGTACTTTTTGATCGATGAAGTATTGTTGCACATCTCCCATTACACGTAAACTAAACTCTGTACTAAAAATACATGTGTTTTGTGCTTGGTCTTCTTTTAAAATATCTGCTTGTACTGTACCTCGTACTTGTGATAAAGTGGTTGCTTTAATTTTTTCGTAAACATCTTTAGGTAATACTTGGTCTCCTGTAACGCCTAATAACATTAAACCTAGGCCATTATTGCCTTCTGGCAATTCGCCTTGGTAGGTTGGACGAACAGTCCCTTTTGCTTTATAAATGGCTGCAATTTTTTCTTCTACTTCTTTTTCTAAACCATTTGCCTTAATGTAAATTTCGCACTGTTGGTCAATGGCTGCATTCATAAAAAACGCCGCCATAGTTGGTGCTGGGCCATTAATAGTCATTGACACAGATGTTTTAGGATCTGCTAAATTGAAGCCTGAATATAATTTCTTAGCATCATCTAAACAACAAATACTCACACCGCTATTACCAATTTTACCATAAATATCTGGACGGTAATCAGGATCATTACCATATAACGTCACGCTATCAAAAGCTGTACTTAAACGTGCTGCCGGTAATCCTTTACTTACATAATGAAAACGCTTGTTAGTTCTCTCTGGCCCACCTTCTCCAGCAAACATACGAGTTGGATCTTCACCTTCGCGTTTAAATGGATAGATACCAGCAGTGTAAGGAAAATCTCCAGGGAAATTTTCTTGCAAGGTCCATTTTAAAATATCTCCCCACGATGTATATTTTGGTGACGAAATTTTTGGGATTTTTGAATGAGATAAAGATTCGTAATGCGTTTCAATTTTCAATACTTTATCACGCACTTTAAATTCATAAAACTCACTACTATATAATTTCTTTTTTGCTTCCCATCCTTCTATTACCAATAAATGATGAGGATCTAAATCTAGTTTTGTTTTTTCAAATGCTTCTTGTAACCCTTTAATCAAACGATCTTTGTCCTCCATTTTAGATTCCGTAATCGTTTCAATGGTTTTTTGAATGCCATATAATTTTTGAGCAACTTCAGCTTGTGCGTTAGCTCTCTTATCGTAATTACGGTTGTTTTCAGAAATCTCAGATAAATAACGTGTTTTTGAAGGAGGAATAATGTAAATTTTTTCACTCATCTCTTCTGTAATATGAAATTGAGAAGCTAAAGCTGTATTGCTTGTTTTCTCAACCATTTTATTCATTACCGCTTTGTATAAGCGATTCATACCTGGGTCATTAAATTGAGAAGCAATTGTTCCAAATACTGGAATATCTTCATCTGCAATTTCCCATAAGTTGTGGTTTCGTTTGTATTGTTTTTTTACATCACGTATCGCATCTAATGCCCCACGTTTGTCAAATTTGTTTAAAGCAATAATGTCAGCAAAATCTAACATATCAATTTTCTCTAATTGTGTAGCTGCTCCGTATTCTGGAGTCATTACGTACAAGCTCATGTTAGAGTGTTCAATAATTTCTGTATCAGATTGTCCAATACCAGAAGTTTCTAAAATGATTAAATCGAAATTAGCAGCTTTACAAATGTTAACTGCATCTTGCACGTATTTACTTAATGCTAAGTTACTTTGACGAGTAGCTAATGAACGCATATACACGCGGTCGTTCTTAATTGCATTCATACGAATACGATCTCCTAATAAAGCACCCCCTGTTTTACGTTTAGATGGGTCAACAGAAATGATAGCGATTTGTTTGTCTTTAAAATCAATTAAAAAACGACGAACCAATTCATCTACTAAACTCGATTTTCCAGCTCCGCCTGTACCCGTAATACCTAACACAGGTGTTGCTGATTTTTCTGCTTTTGCTTTTAATTCATTTAATAAACCAATATTTTCATCATTAAAATTTTCGGCAGCAGAAATAATACGGGCAATTGATTTATAATCTCTCTCTGCAATTTTAGCCACATCATTTTTAATATTAGTACCAGTAGCATAATCACATTGACGAAGTAAATCATTAATCATTCCTTGTAAACCTAAAGAACGTCCATCATCTGGAGAATAGATACGTGCAATACCATAATTATGTAATTCTTCAATTTCTGTTGGGAGAATTACACCGCCACCACCGCCAAATAATTTAATGTGCTCACAGCCCTTTTCTTTTAATAAATCGTACATGTATTTAAAGTATTCTACATGTCCGCCTTGGTAGCTAGTTACTGCAATAGCGTTTGCATCTTCTTGAATAGCACAGTTTACAACTTCTTGTGCACTTCTATCATGCCCTAAATGAATTACTTCTGCTCCACTTGATTGAATGATACGACGCATGATGTTGATGGCGGCATCGTGTCCATCAAATAATGCTGCTGCTGTTACAATTCGAATTTTGTGTGTTGATTGATATGGTGTAGTTTCCATAGGAAAATTGATTTAAAATTGAAGAGACTAATATAATGGTTTTTATGCTTTAAATAGTATAAAAATTAATGAAGTTTCTTTATAAAAGAACTCATTTTAATAGTTCTGAAAAAATTGTTTACTCAATAAAAAGCATTTTTTCAAATTTCATAAAAAAACTATTTATAATGTATTTTATACTATTTGCAAATGTATATCTACAAATTTTATTAAAAATACCCTTTTGCACATTTTGTGTTTAATAAGTTGAGTTTTAATTGTTGTTTTTTTTAATTAACTTTAAACAACACTAATCAAATTCTATAAATTATTTTAGGATTTGGCAATTTAAAACTCTACTAACCAATTAATATATATTGCCATGAAGAACTTTTTACTCATTTTATTTGTTATCTCACTTTTTAAAGTGTTTGGACAAACAGTTTCGCATAGCCACGATAAGGAGCATACCGTGGTTTTGGATGACCAACTAGCTCTTAATAAGTTTAACTATAATCGTTTTATAAATGATGTTCAAGTTAAGCTATTAGAATCTGGATTTAATTACAAAACAGATGAATGTTTGCAAAATTTTTATCAAGTTTTACAAGGAAAAATGTTTTACGAAATATTTGAAGCCTATCAACATGCTGCTTCTCCAGAAACGTATGCTTCAATATATACTGATTATTTAAAAAAATATAAGAACGAATTAAGTGTTTTTTCAAGTAGTGAGTCTGTATTTAGAAATGAGTTTCAAAGAAGAAAAAATTCTAGTTTACCTACTGCTGGTTCATTATCAAGAGGTGGCTCAGGTCCTTCAACAACAGCAGGCTGTACAAATATGGATTTTGAAGCAGGTAACACAAGTGGTTGGACGTCAACTAGTTCTGCTGGAAAAGTTGCAGCAGTTTCAATTCCAGGAACTGACCCCTCTGTACCAGCTATTAATACTACTTTTTCTATGGGGGTAGTTCCTCCAGGTTTAACTAACGTAGGATTTTCTGCAGTGTTAGACGCAATGGCTGGTGGTAATAGTGAATGGTTACAAATGGAACAGAATTTTACGGTTACAAGTGCTAATGAAAAATTTATTTTTTATGTGGCATTAGTTATGAATCAAGGAGGTCATGCATGTGGCATTAATCCAAGATTTGAAGTAGATATTCGTAATTCTTTAGGGGCAACAATTCCATGTTCTAGTATTGATTTAATTAGCTCAGGTGCAGGCGGTTCGCCCTGCAGTGCATATACAGGTTGGGCAACTTCAGGAGGGTTTGAATATTTGGATTGGTCGCCAGTTGTTGTTCCTTTAAGCGCTTACATTGGTCAAAATGTAACCATATCAATGAGAGTTACAAGATGCGGTGGTGGCGGTGGTCATGGAATAAGAGCCTACATCGAATCAAGCTGTAATCCAATTGGATTATTAGCAACAGGTAGTACTATTTGTAGCGGAAGAGCAGTAGATGTTTATGCACCTTTTTTACCCGGATTTGATTATGCTTGGACTAGCTCAACAGGATTTACTTCAACATCTTATTCTATTGCACCCTTGTTAGGAGGTACATATTCAGTTACAATTATAAATCCGACTAGTGGGTGTAGTGTAAGTTTAGATACTGCTTTAGTAGCAGTGCCTTCTCCAACAGCTAATTTTAATTATAGCGTAACACCTTGTTCTCCATCAGTTTCTATCCCTGTTATAAGTACCTCATCCGCAGCACCAACTGACCCTATAGCCACTTACTCTTGGGATTGGGGCGACGCAACACCTTTAGGGGGTGGCACATCAGGCACACATGCTTATGCTTCCTCTGGCACTAAAACAATTGAGTTGACGGTTGTTTCAACTGAAGGTTGCTCAGACGTAATTTCAAAAACATTTAATTTAACCGTTTTGCCAGTTGCCAATTTTAGTGCAACATCCGTGTGTCAATCAACAGCAACTGCTTTTACAGATTTATCTACTACACCTGCAGGAGTTATTAATGCTTGGAGTTGGGATTTTACAAACAATGGTTCTGCTGATAATTTAACTCAAAACCCAACATTTACTTATCCTTCATCAGGAACATTTACAGCGGCTTTAACCGTTACTA
>CALMMX010000055.1 GCA_937868545.1 uncultured Bacteroidota bacterium | reverse complement strand
AAAGTGCATAATCTTTAGTGCGGTAGTTATTAGTAAAATCATATTCGTAAGGGTCAAAATTTGAATTAAAAACTAGGTCAAAAAATTTCCAAATTTTGGTTCTACCAGTTGCCGAAATCATGCTCATTTTAAAGCTATCTGCTGCAAAATTATATTGCCAATTAAAACTCACATTTTGCAGTAACAATACTTTTTTATCTACAAAACCTGTATCTGTATTTTTACGAATTTTTGCTTCTAAATTATTATTTAAATTGATGCCTAAACTATTTTGTTCACCTTGAGTTGGGCCATTAAATAAGGTGTTTTCAAATACCGAATATTTTGTTATTTTTTTTGTAGTAGTATCTGTCATTATATCTTTCCAAAATCCAAATTGCTTATCTCCAAAATCGGGTCTGTAGGTATAGTTAAGTGTTGGAATTAATAAATGGCGTACTTGCTTTAATTTGGATGATTTAAAAATGTAATCCATAAATAATTTGGTGGTAAAAGACGTATTAAAATTTGCATCGTAGCCAGTTTTAAAGTTTTTGTTTTGTGAACTGGTTATTTTGTTAGTAGCATAATTTAATTCTTTGTCAGTTGTTTTAGTATACATTACAGCACTTAAATTAAGGGCTGGTGTAAGTGTAAAGTATTTAAACAATGTAATATTAGTAGATATTGGTAATGAATGACGTGCGCCATATTTTAAGCTATCTCCAATCGTGCCTTTAAAAATAGTAGTATCTTTTCCTGACAAAGTATTTCTTGCTTCAAATAAATAACTTATACCAATTTTATCAAGTGGGTTTTGTTTTATGCGCGTTTCGTTCTTAAATGGGTAAAAACGGTTTACATTAAATGTAAGTTCCGGAAAAGTTAAATCCATTTGGCGCGTAGTAGTATTTTGATTATGCCTAGCGTTTATACTTACTGTAGATAATTTAAAAGATCTACTATAATTGATATTAGATTGAAAGGTATTAGTTAAATACTGCCCTGTATTTTGAGCATTTAAGGTATTGTACTTAGAAGTTCTAATATTTACATCGCTACTAAAGCGCGTATTTGGGTTATTTTTTTGATCTTGACTATGGCGCCAATTAATAGAAATATCACGTTGTTTACTGTAACTATTTGGTACTTCTTTATCGCCATTTTTAAATTCGGAAAAGCCTAAAGCAAGTGAACCACTGTATTTGTAATTAACTCTATAATTATTTAAAGTTCTCAAACCATAACTACCATAACTGTAAATATCACCTCTTATGGTCATATCAGTTTGGTCGTTTATTCCCCAATAAAAACCACCATCTTTTAAATAAAAACCTAAATTATCGCTGTTTCCATAAAATGGTAATAAAATACCTGAGTGTCTTTTTTTAGTATTAGGAATATAACCAAATGGTAAACCTAAGGGAGTAGGCACACCTCCAATTTCGAGGTACAATGGTCCGGTTATAATTTTATCGTCAGGAATTATTTTGGCTTTATTGGTCTTAAAAATGGTTCTAGAATCGGCATATTGGCAAGGTATACAGCTTAGCTTACTAAAATAAGTAACATTGTTACTGTCTTTTTTTACTTCCTTGCCCATCAAAATTAAATCGCCTTCTTTTGTTACAATATCATATATTTTACCTTTTTTTGTTTTGAGGTTATAAACCATTTTACGGCAAACAAGTTCTTTATCTCCATCATTAAATACGGGGTTTCCAACGTCTTTGCCAAGACTATCTTTTGTTCCAAATGCTGTAATGGTGTTTTTTTGATTGTCTATTTCAAAAAACTCAGCTTTAAGCTCCATTTCTTCATATTTTACATAAGCATCACCATACAAAAATATTTTTTGTCCTAGGGTTTCGTATCTTATCGAATCTCTTGCGTTATAAATTATCTGATGCTCTAGAGGTTCATCATTTTCCTCACTATTTAAACTATCTACTTTAACATTTTTTACACTATCAGTAGGTAACTTACTTGGGGGATTAGGAGTATTAACTTTAATGTCTGATTTTAAATCGGATTGGGCATTTGAATGTAAGGCAGTTATTAACACCAAATAGAGTAAAAATAATATGTGTTTAAACGAAATAATAAAGTCTATAGTTTAAATTTACTAATCTGTAAAGCTAACAAATACATTATAAAATGTCTACATTTTTTAAATATTCAATCTTAAAAAAATATAATTTATTTTTAGTAGCTGTACTAGGTATTGTAATTTTCAGTGCCTTTGTTGTTCGTAAGCAAGATCCTAAAAGAAAAGTTAAAATTGTGGTTATAGACCCTGGCCATGGAGGTAAAGACCCCGGTTGTAGCGGACATACTCATAACGAAAAAGCTGTAGCGCTTGCTGTTGGTTTAAAATTGGGTAAATACATCGAAGAAAACATGAAAGATGTAAAGGTTATTTTTACTCGAAAAACAGATGTATTTGTTGATTTGGAAGATAGAGCCAAAATTGCAAATGATAATAATGCCGATTTATTTATTTCTATACATTGTAATGCTGCCGGAAAGCCTGTTATGATTAAAGATCCCAAAACGGGTAAGATGCGTGCAAAAACTTTCAAAAATAAAAAGGGGAAATTAGTGGTAGTAGAAACTACTAATCCTGAGCCATATGGTTCGGAAACCTATGTAATGGGTTTAAAGAATGAGGAAGGTAAAATGAAGGTTGCTCAGCGTGAAAACTCGGCTATTTTATTAGAAGATAATTACGAAACTAAGTACCAAGGTTTTGACCCTGATAGTCAGGAAAGTTATATTATAATGAGTAATTACACTTCTGCATACGTTATTCAAAGTGCAGGTTTAGCAATGAAAATACAAGATGAGTATTCGAAAAAAGCGGGTAGGGTTGATAAAGGAGTGCATCGCCAAAGTATTTGGGTATTATGGAGAACAGCCATGCCAAGTGTTTTAACAGAAATTGGTTATTTAACAAATCCTCAAGAAGAAAAATTTTTAGGTTCAGAAAAAGGACAAGATTATATGGCTTCGTGCTTATTTAGAGCATTTAGAAAATATAAAGATGAAGTAGAAGGCACAAAAAAAAATTATAATGATGACCTTGAAAACCAAAAGCCATTAGAAAAAGAGGTGTATGTGTCTTATAAAGATTCGGCTAACGTGGTTGAAAATGGTGAAAAAGAGAATGTGGATGCAAAGAAAGATAGTCTTGCTGCTATTGAAAAAGCAAATGCGCTAAATGAAAAAAAATACAACGAACTAGTTGCGGTTGCAGATGTTGCACTAAAAAATAAAAATTACGACCAAGCAAAAACGGTGTATGAAAAAGCAGATGCTTTAAATTACAAAGGGGATAATGGTTATTGTACCAAAAAAATTGAAGAAATAAAAAATCAAATTAGAAAGGACGAAGAAGAGAAGGAAAGGCTAGAGGAACAGAAAGAAGTAAATAAAAATGATTTAATAAAAAAGTACAAGGAAAAAGCACGATTAGATAGTATTGCAAGAGTAGAGAAAGAAAAAAATGATAAAATAAAAACTGCAAATACACATACTACCACAGTTAATACCACAACCAATACCATTAAAAGTGAGAGTAATGCAGTTGTTTTTAAAGTGCAATTTGCTAGTAGCGAAAAAGAAATTGATGCTAAATTAAAATACCCAAATGTTACAGAGGTTTCATTTTATAAAATGGGGTCAACTTACAAATACACATCGGGTAATTATGCTAGTTTTGATGATGGAACAAAGCAACAACTTAAATTAAAAGAATTAGGATATAAAGATTGCTTTGTAGCAGCTTTTAAAAATGGCGTTCGTATGGATATTAACGAAGCTAAAAAATTAACAGAAAAGAATTAAAACTCAAGTAATTCGAGCTGAGAACAAACTCTTTCGAGTAACATGGTAATTATGCGTTTTGTTGTTTCTTTTTTATTTGCATTATAAAAAACAATTTCATCATTTGTAAAATGTCCAATAACCACACCCAACATTAATTGTTTTTGTTGAATGTTGTTTTTAAAGATATCATGCAGGCGCTCAATTTTTTTATTTGGAGTTAGGTTTTTAACAACCACTTTATGTTCTGCCAAAAAATTATTAATTAAAGATAATATTACTTCGTTTTGTAATTTAAGAATAGGACGTAAGCTTACACTTTGAAAAACTTCTAAATCGGTTGATTTAGAATTGTCAATTTCAATGGTAGGTCTAATGCCTTTTAATAATTGGGAGCGATTGTTCATTTGGCTAAGGTATTCAAATAATTCAAATTATTGCTAGAATATGAAATATTGGTTAAATTAGAAATGTCAATCCATATTTTTTAAATAAATGAAATCATTTGATATAACTCTATCTATTGAAGAACTAGAAAACTCTAAGTGGAAAGACTACGATTTTGAAACCAATTTGGTTAAACGTTGCTATCAATTAAGAAAAGTAGCTCTAATTAATTTAACAATAGATGATTTACGATGCCTTATTGGTCAACAAATGTATTTGAATTATTTGGTTGAACTTGCTATTGAAAAATTGAAAGTAAATATTTTAGCCGAAGGAGAGTATTATCCAGGGGATTTATTAGAGAGTGTTTTGAATGTAAAACAAGTTTATTGGAATGAGCACAAAGAGCAATGGCAAATTATTAATGATTTAGTAAAACAAAACGAAGAAAAACTTCAGTGGTTTAAACTGAATAAGAAAGAGTTTTATAAATGCAGTTTTTAATTTAATGGATATAAATGGTTGCAAGTGATAACACCAGCAATGGCTAAAAACTTATAACTCAATAATTTTAGCAGCATCTCTTAGTGCAGAATCTCTATGGCTAATAATAATGCACGTTTTATCTTTCATTATTTCTTTTAAATTAGTAAGAATCAAATTTTCAGTTTCTACATCTACTGCCGACAAGCAATCATCAAAAATTAATATTTGAGGCTTTGAAATAATTGCTCTAGCTATTGAAATTCGTTGTTTTTGACCTCCAGAAAGTGTTACTCCTCTTTCTCCAACTACAGTATCAAAACCATTTGGGAATGACATAATATTGTCATACACACCAGCATCTTTAGCCGCTTTTATAATTTCTTCGTCGGTAAATTGTTTGTTGGTTGAAAACGCAATATTGTTTTTTATAGTATCTGAAAATAAGAATACATCTTGCGGAACGCAGGCTATGCTTTTTCTTAAGGTATTAATATCAAAATCTTTTATTGGCTGGCCATCAATTAATATTTCACCTTTAGTAGTATCGTACATTCTGGTTAATAAATTAACTAAAGTAGTTTTACCTGTCCCAATTTGCCCTTTAATACCAATTATTTCGCCTTTATTAATTTTAAGGTTAAAATCTTTTATGGCTTCAATATTATTGTCGTCATAAGTAAAACCTACATGTTTAAACTCAATTTGACCTTGTATGGAATTTGTAATTTTAGGAGTATTTATAATAGAAGATTGGTAAGTTAAAAATTCATTTATACGTGCTTGAGATGCTGAAGCGCGTTGTATTAATGATGTAACCCAACCTAATGAAGCAAAAGGCCAGGTGAGTTTGTATACATAAATTATAAATTCAGTTATATTACCAACTTCAATAGTTTTAAAAATAACTAATTTAGAGCCATACCAAACGGTTGCAATTACGCTAATGCCAACCATTAATACCAATATAGGTTGAAAAAAAGCTTCAACTAATGTGAGTTTTAAACTTTGTTTTTTATAATTAGCATTTAATTTTTCTAATTCATCTTCGTAATGTTTTTCTCTATTATAAGCTTTAATTACACGAATAGCAGAAAATGTTTCTTGAGTATGGGAGGTTAGTTTGGATAATTCTTGTTGTACAATATTGCTTCGTTTATTAATTAAATCGGAAACTTTATAAATAATAAATGATAATAGGGGTAAAGGCGCAAAAACAATTAGTGTTAATTGCCAATTTATTTTAATCATAAATATCAAAACAATTACTATCGTTGCAAATGTATTTATTAAATACATAACTGCGGGGCCAGTATACATTCTTACTTTTCCAACATCTTCACTAATTCGGGTCATTAAATCGCCCGTACTATTATTTTTATAAAATTTAAAATCAAGAGTTTGAAAGTGATTGTATAATTCATTTTTTTGATCAAACTCAATATGTCTGCTCATTACTATTAAAGTTTGTCGCATTAAAAACAAAAAGAATCCACTTGCTAAGGCAAAACCTAATAATAAAATACCATGGTAAATAAATACACTTGATTTAACAGGTAAATGATTTTCGAAAATTTTATAAATTTCGTTGGTAGCATTTCTAACAATTACACCTTGATAGATTGAAAATAAGCTTGATAAAATTACAAATAATGCGCCAAGCAGTAATTGCCACTTGTATTTAACAAAGTACTTATTTATTGATTTTAAGGATTTCAAAACGAAATGCTAAGGTATTAATATTTTAGAATTAATAGCCTGTTTAAATTTTAGTTTTTGGGTTCTAGTAAATCACTATAAGATTTGTCGATTACTTGTAACTTATTTAATTCAAAGTAGTTGAAATAATAATCACATTGTTCTTTTAGTTTTTCTATAGGTATATTTCCAACTGTATCAATTGCTTCAACTTCAATAAATGTTCCTAAGTCTTTTACTATATCAAAATGAAATTTCACATTATCAATAAAATATATTTTTCGAAGTTTATCAACACAAATTTTCACTCCAAGTTGAAGAGTTAATATTTGTTTTAATGCTTTATTGGGTTCATGTTGGTATAATATAATATCTGATAATTTAGAATCCTTTAAATCTTCTCTGTTATAATTTATTAATGAATTTTCGATAGTTCCTTCTCTTAATTTTAATCGCCCTTTTGATACATTAAAATAGGTGTCTATTTGATGGTCGGTGCCTTTAAATTCTGGATTTAATTTGAGTAATTTAGTTTCGTATGGTTCTAAGCAATCTACTTTTGCTTTAAACTCGTAATTGGTAATGTTCATATATTTAACTAAAAAGTGTGTTTTAATCTTTAAGTAAAAACCAATACATAACAGTCCAAATGCCAATAAAAAATAACCCTAAATACACAGTGTTTAAGTTTTGTTTAATGTCTTTTTTTATGATAGTTCTGTATAAAATCCAACCAATAAAAAGTATAATAAAGGCAATTGGAATAAAAAGTCGTAACATAAGTTTTAGATTATATAAATTAAAGAATCATTGGTACTTCCATTAATAATATTTCGGCATCCTCAGATTCAGAAGTAATGGTAAGTGATGTAACATCCCAAATACCAAAGCCATCTCTTAAGTTTAGTTCCTGATTATTGATTGTAAAATCACCATTTAAGATAAATGCATAAACGCCATTTTTAGTGTCTTTTAAATTGTAATCTATAGTTACATCCTTATCAAATTTACCCATGTGAAACCAAGCATTTTGATGAATCCAAACTCCTTCATCATTAGCATTTGGCGAAAGAATTTGTTGTAACTTATTGTGACGGTCAGCACTATTTAATGTTATTTGGTCGTATCTAGGTTTAACATTTCTTTGATTTGGAATTACCCAAATTTGTAAAAATTTTACTTTTCCATTTTTGTTTCTGTTGTATTCACTGTGGGTAATTCCTGTTCCGGCACTCATTATTTGAATATCGCCGTGCTTTATAACTGCAATATTTCCCATACTGTCTTTGTGTTCTAAATCTCCTTCTAATGGAATACTAATAATTTCCATGTTATCATGAGGGTGAGTTCCAAAGCCCATTCCTTCATCAACTATATCATCATTTAAAACTCTAAGAGCTCCAAAATGCATTCGTTGTGGGTTATGGTAATTTGCAAAACTAAATGTGTGATGTGAGTTCAGCCATCCGTGATTTGCTATCCCTCTTGTATTTGCTTTATGTAATACTGTATTTGACATTTTTTTTAATAATTTTTTTAATGTGTAATTAAGAACTAAAAGTGTTTTTTTAAGTAAAAGGGATTATTCCACTATTAACGTACCATCAAATCCTAAATAACCTAATGTTCCTTCATAACCAAAACCAAGTCCTGATGAAATTACACCAAGTGAAAATTCATTCCAATAGTTAGTTGGTGTTGCAACTTGCCAGCAATCTTCAATTTTACGATACAAATCAGCCTTATATAAATATTTATTTAATTTTTGATCCACAACTCTTCCAATTGAAATTTTAAATGCAATGGAATCATTGATTATTATTAATGAGGATTCATTTTTTATTTTTTCGGTGTATTTAAATGATATTTTTTTTACTAAATCATCTATTTTAATTTTGGTGATTTCTAATTTTAAAGTTAAATCTTCTTTTAATATTTTTGTTGACTTATTATGATAATTATTATTTGTGAAACATTCAGATTTCAGGTTTGAATTCAAAATAGTTTGTGCAGAAAAATTAGTTGTTAAAATTACAAATAATAGAAAAGAGAATTTATTTAGTTGCTTCATGTTTTTATAAATCAATTTATTTTAATTAATAACACTCTAGCTCATAGCCTCAGCTTGAGCAATTACTGCTTTTTCTTTTTCATTAAAATCGCCATCAGCATTGGCTACTTTGTGCATGAGCTTAAGAATTTTCGCTCTTTTCTTTTCCTCTTTAGGCATTTTTAAAGCTAAATTGCTACTCTTAACTTGTTCAAATAATTCACTTATTTTATTAGAATTATAACCAAGTTGTTTTGCAGTGGCTAATAAAAATAAACGTTCTTCGTCTTGTATTACCCCATCTGCACAAGCAACAACCATCATATTATTAAGCGCATAATCTCTTACATCATAATTCGTATCTTCTAATTGATTTTCTTGTCTATTTGAGTTTACACTAATTTCATTGTACTTTTTAAATTCTGTATATTCATAAGGACTTAATAGGCTTTCAACTATCCAATCTTTACTATTATCATTTAAACTATTACCACAAAAATTACACGTTAATTGCAATGAGTTTTCTACAGGTGCGCCACAACTAGAACAATTATGAGCCAGTGCGCTGTATTTATTAGCTGCAATTTTTTTTGATCTACTTAGTACAATGTACTCTAAGTTTGTAATTGGTGATGAATTAATTATTTCAAGTTTTTCATTATTTACACTTACTTTTTGAGATACACATGTAGTTGATAAAACCGCTAGTATTGAACTTGGGTTTTCATAAACATTAATTAGTGAAACATCTTTTAAAAACAAGCGATTATATAAATAGTGTGAGTTAAATTTGTTTTTTGATTTCTCTAAAAATTCGTTAGAACAAAAGCGAGCAATGCGTTTTTGGTCACCTAAAGCATTTGCAATTTTTAATTGTAAAAAGGCATTAGAGGCTTTGTCTTCTATGTATTGAGGAGAAAACTCTGAAGATGAATAACCTTTTTCTTTTAGTCGATTATAGAAATTTTTACGTGTTTTTAGTTGAGCATAATTAGAGGCAAATTCTTCGGGTTGTGTAATTTCAGATAAAATCCAATCATAATCGCCATTATTTATTTGAGTGCCACAACTTGGGCATTTACTTACTTCACCTAATTTGTTTTCAATAGAATCGCCACAATTAGGGCAATTTGTTGCTCCAAATAAATTGAAATTTGAGTTAGAGTTAACTTTTTTTACAAATGTCCAATATTCTGTATATTCTTCGTACCCACCACTATTAAGCTCTGAATATTTTTTTGATTCAAAATAATCGGTATTACTAGCACTAATGCTTACATGTAAAATGTAAAAATTACCATCATTTTCTACAGATACAATTCTAATGTCTTCAATATTTATATCGCTAACATTATTACTTTGCTCTAATTTTCGCATCATAATAAATTGTGATTCAAAACGTTGATAAACGCCATCAGATATAAAGCGTCTTACACCATGCAAATCTTGGTTTTGCCAAGCATCTTGTATTTGTAAAAAAGCTGATTTTACTTTAGTATAAAATTCTGTCTGATTAAAATTTGGAATATCTAACACTAATTCGGCAGTATCTTCATCATTATTGTATCTTGAATTAATTTTTGAGAGGGTATTAAAAGTGGAACTTTGTTTTTGGTTTCTACCGTACCAATACACTAAGGCTACAATCCCAACAATAACAAGTATATTTAATGGAAATGGTAAAAGCCAAATGATTCGAATTAAAAAATAAACTATTCCAATAATACCATCACCTCCACCGCTACCACTGCGGCCACCATTTCCGCCACCACCAGCTCTAGCTAGGCAATCTAAAGAAATAAAAATTAAACAATAAAAAACAAAAAAGCTAAATTTTTGTATGTAAGATTTTGAATTAATGCTATTCATATTTTATTAAAATCTATAACCAAAATGTACCCCAAATTTAAAGGCATTTACCCCAAATGGATTATCGCTATAAGTATAACCATTATGATTTGGGTAAAATTTATTAGGATCGTTAGCAATGTATTCACTTGTTTTAACCCCAATAGCAACATTCATCATAATATTAAAGTTTTTAGTAACTCTAAATAAAACACCATTATTGAGCATAAAATAATACTTATTTAACACAAAGCCATGCTCTATAGTTTGTGTTGCAGATCCAATTGGAGGATTATAATATATATTTTCATTAAATGTTCCAATATATTGAGCCATTCCTATATATGGACCAATAAAGTGTGTTACAGCATGTTTTCCACTGGTTTGAAAATTAACCCCTAAACCAACTTCTATGGTTTTACGTGTAAATTTATAGTTGCTAATATAATTACCGTTAATGTTATTAAAACTAAGGTCAAATGCTTGGTTTAATGTTGGTGAAGAAAAACCAACGGTTACAGGAATATATATATTTGCATTATTATGGGCAAATTCACGCAAATAGCTAAAACCAAAGCAGCCATTTAATGGCTCCATTGCATTTAGTGAAATTAAGTTTTTAGTTGAAGTTAATGCTTGAAATGCCTCATTTTTTGCCTTTTCTTGTTCAGCTTTGCTTTTTTTGTCTTTAGGATTTTGGGAAACATTAATTGGTTGTTGCTCTGGAGCAGTTGTAATGACTTCATGAACCCCGTTTTGATATTCAATTAAAGCCACATCACTCTTTGCTACAATTATCGTTGGTCCATCTTGATAGGTAAATAATTTATATTTTACTTCAGTTTGGTTAATTTCAATAATTTTAACTTCTAATTTAGTATTGTCTTTTTTATATAGTTTATCTTGAGCAAAACAGTTTATTCCTGATAATAAAAGGCTAAAAATGATAGTTTTTTTCATAACTTGTTATTTATTGTTTTTTGGATGTCGTTTATTATATGACATTTAATTTAATTCGGGTTTAATGATTTATATACGCGGATATCTTATAAATTATTGTTCTAGAATTCACTTTAAATATATACAAAAATTGTCATAACATTTATTTGCCTAATAAGTTAATATTTATAAATTTGGCTAACTTTTCAAAACACTTTCAAACACTATATTATTATGACAAAAATTAAAGTAGCAAACCCAGTAGTAGAATTAGATGGCGATGAAATGACTCGCATTATTTGGAAATTTATTAAGGATAAATTAATTATTCCTTATTTAGATGTGGATATTAAATACTACGATTTAGGTATGGAATACCGTGATCAAACAAATGACCAAGTTACTATTGATGCAGCTGAGGCAATTAAAAAATATGGTGTAGGTATTAAATGTGCTACTATTACGCCAGATGAAGCGCGTGTTAAAGAATTTAACTTAAAACAAATGTGGAAGTCTCCTAACGGAACTATTCGTAACATATTAGATGGAACTGTTTTTCGTGAGCCAATTGTTTGTAAAAATGTACCTCGTTTAGTAAGTAACTGGACAGCTCCAATTATTGTTGGTCGTCATGCATTTGGAGATCAATATAAAGCAACAGATTTCGTAGTACCTGGAAAAGGTAAATTAACAATGAAATTTGAAGGAGAAGATGGAAAAGTAATTGAACATGAAATCTTCCAATTTAAAGGTCCAGGTGTTGCAATGGGAATGTATAACGTAGAAGAGTCTATTCGTGGATTTGCTCATTCTTGCTTTAACGTAGCTTTAAACAAAAAATGGCCTTTATATTTATCAACTAAAAACACTATCTTAAAAAAATATGACGGTCGTTTTAAAGATATTTTCGAAGAAATTTATCAAGCAGATTACAAAGCTAAATTTGAAGCAGCAGGAATTGTATACGAACATCGTTTAATTGATGACATGGTTGCATCTGCTTTAAAATGGAATGGTAATTTTGTTTGGGCATGTAAAAATTATGATGGAGATGTTCAATCTGACTCTGTTGCTCAAGGTTTTGGTTCATTAGGTTTAATGACATCTGTATTAATTACTCCAGATGGAACGATTATGGAAGCTGAAGCAGCTCATGGAACTGTAACTCGCCATTTCCGCGATCATCAAGCTGGTAAACCAACTTCTACTAACCCAATTGCAAGTATTTTTGCTTGGACACGTGGTTTAGAATTCCGTGGTAAATTAGACAATAATCAAGAATTAATAAATTTCTGCCAAGCTTTAGAACAAGTTTGCGTTGAAACAGTTGAATCTGGTAAAATGACTAAAGATTTAGCAGTATGTGCACATGGTAATAAAGTTAATCATGGAGAACATTATTTATATACTCAAGAGTTTTTAGATGCTATTGATGAAAATTTAAAAAAGAAATTAGGTAAATAATTCGATAATTTATAAAATGGAATCTTCAACTCAACAGTCGCCAATACTAAACTCTATATTTGATAGGGTAGAAGAGGCGTTAAAAACTATTCGCCCTTATTTAGAAGCTGATGGTGGTGATGTTGAGTTAATAGAAGTAATTAACGGTAACACGGCAATACTTGAATTAAAAGGTGCTTGCAGTACGTGTAGTATGAGTCATATGACCATGAAATCAGGTATTGAAGAAACCATTAAAAGAGCTGTACCAGAAATTACTATTGTTCAAGCATCCCAGTTTTAAATAAATTATAAAACTCAAATTAAATCCTACTCACTAATCCGAGTAGGATTTTTTTTAAAGTAAAAAATGTATAAAACCGAAATATGCAATTCTCCTGAAGTACTTAATTCTATTATAGAGTTGAGGTATGATGTGTTGCGTAAACCTTGGCAAAAGCCTATTGAAACTGTTACGGATGAATTAGAAGATTCTTCTGTTAATGTATACATCCAATCTCACAATAAAGTTATTGCTTGCGGAAGATTACAAAATAATGGTAATGGAGTAGGGCAAATTCGTTTTATGGCCGTTGATAGCAATTACCAAGAAAAAGGATTAGGTAAACTAATTATGGCAAAATTAGAAATTGAGGCTAAGGCATTACATTTAAATAGTATTGAATTGCAGGCAAGAGAAAACGCTGTAGAATTTTATAAATCATGCGGATACACAATAAAAGAGAAGTCATTTTGTTTATGGGATATCATTCAACATTATTTAATGACAAAAACTATCAATTAATTTTAAAGTGTATCAGAAGCCATTAAATATATTATTTCTTTGTTCATGGTATCCTAATCCAGAAGCAAATAGTAATGGCATTTTTATTAAACGTCACGCTCAGGCTTTGGCATTAAAACATAAAGTCACTGTTTTGTTTGTAAAATCAATACATACAGTGCAACTTGCCGAAATACAAACAGAAGAAGGGAACTTAAAAGAGATTTTAGTTTTTTATCCAAAATCAAAATTTAATTTTCCATTCATAAGTAGTGTATTTAAATTTTTAAAATTTAAATCTCATTATAAAAAGCAAATTAATTTGCTGGATGATACATTTGATATTATTCATGTAAATACCATTTTTCCTGCTGCAATACCTGCCTTATATGCAATTAAAAAAAATCCTAAAGCAAAATTAATTATTACTGAACATTGGAGTGGATACTATCCTGAAGATGGTAATTATACTGGTTTTTTAATGAAGTATTATACCCAAAAGCTTGTTGCGCTAGCTAATCAAATATTGGTAATATCTGATAAGTTAAAACATGCGATGCAAAATCATCAATTAAATGGCAATTACCATTTGATTAATAATGTAGTTGATACAACAGTATTTAACCCAACATCAGAAAGTAAAGCAAACGAAAAGCTTGAAATTTTGCATGTTTCATCTTTAGTGGATAGAGAAAAAAATATTTCTGGAATTATTGAAATTGCAAAGAAATTAAAGGAAAAACAATTTTCATTTAAGCTCACTCTTATTGGCTATAATGAAAATGAAATTGGTCATCATAAAGAAAATGCATATAAGTTTTTAACTCGAAATGAAATAGAGTTTGTTGGCTATAAAAAACCAAATGAAATTGCTGAGTACATGAACAAGAGTAGTGTGTTTTTACTATTTAGCTATTTTGAAGGTATGCCAGTGGTATTATTAGAATCTATGGCTTGTGGTTTACCTGTAATTACAACAGCTGTAGGTCAGGTTAAAGAAATGGTTAAACCTGATTTTGGATTAATTCTTAAAACAAATAATGTTGACGAATGTGTTGAAAAACTTTGTACTTTTAACAGAAGTAGATTTGCAACTGCTCAAGTTATGCATAATGAAATTGCTTTAAATTATGGATATGAAGAGGTTTGCAAGTCAATTACAAAAATTTATTTAACTAACTAGTAATAAAATGCTTAAAAAAATTATAGCTACATTATTTACCAAGGGGTTTGTGGCATTAATTAATTTAGTGATATTATTAGTTTCTTCTAGGCAATTAGGTGGCGATGTAAGAGGGCAGGTGAGTTTGTTAATCTTAAATATTGCTATTATACAAGCTATAAACGAAATTTACACAGGTTATGCTTTAGTCTATTTTATTCCTCGTTTTTCCTTAAAAAAGATATATTCCAATGGTTTTATACTTTCTATAGTTTGTACTATTTTAAGTGGAGCTTTCTTTTATGGAATTAGTAGTTATTTTCATGATAAACCTTGGGCTCAAGAAATTAGAAATCAGCTGATACACATTATTATTTTATCTTTTGTTATCATTCTGCATTCATTTCATGGCGTTATTTTATTAGCCAAAGAAAAAATTAAATTGTATAATTTTTTAAATTTCTTTCAACCTGCTTTGTTATTAGGAGCCTTACTAATAAACGTGTTTGTTTTAAATAATTATACGGTTATGAGTTACATCATTTCATTATATGTGTCATTTTTAACCTCCTTACTTATTTCTACCACAGGTATTTATGCTGTTTTTAAAGAAACTACTGAGCATCTTGGTTCATATAATGGCTCTGCTATTTTTAAAAATGGCTTTTATAATCAGTTGGCTAATTTGTCGCATATGTTGAGCAACAGATATAATTTTTATTTAATAGCAAGTAATGCAATGGTGGGAGTTTATTCTACTTCTACTACTTTAATTGAATCAGTTTTAATTATTAGTAGCAGTGCTGCGGCAATTATTTTAACCCATATTGCCAATAATAAAGATGAAGCTAATCAGGTAAGAATT
>CALMMX010000054.1 GCA_937868545.1 uncultured Bacteroidota bacterium | reverse complement strand
AGGAACATTTAGAATGGTTGAAGTAGAAGATTTAACTAAACACAAAATGGATAGTGAAGATGCAATAATTACTGAAGAAGCATGTAAAATTATAAATACTGGAAAAGATAAAAAGAAAAAGGTTTGTGCTGTTGGAACTACTGTAATGAGAACTTTAGAATCTTCAGTTTCTACTACTGGTCATGTAAACCCTTACAAAGGTTGGACAAATAAATTTATTTTCCCTCCTTATGATTTTTCTGTAGCAAATTGTATGATTACAAATTTCCATATGCCAGAATCTACATTATTAATGCAGGTTGCTGCATTTGGTGGTTATGATTTAATTATGAAAGCTTATAAAGAAGCTATTAAAGAAAAATACCGTTTTTATTCATACGGTGATGCAATGTTAATTTTGTAATAAAGCATTTTACCATAAAAAAGAGGCTATCAATTACATAATTGATAGCCTCTTTTATTTAGCTAAGTTAAATCTTATAAAACTATTTCTTTGTTTTTATTAGCAAAGAATAAACCTCCAATTACTCCTAATAACACTAAAATAGAACCTACTAAAGCAATGCTATTACCTGTTTTGTAAACAGTTGGTTCAAATTTAAATTCAACTTTATGTTTACCTGCTGGTATCTCCATACCACGTAATACATAATCAACACAGGTATGAGGAGTTAAGTTACCATCAATATATGCATTCCAACCTTTTGGGTAATAAATTTCAGAGAACACAGCAAAGCCTTTTTCTGGAGTTTCTGCCTCATACACTAAATTATTAGGTTTATAAGATTGCAGTGTTATTTTACCATTATTATTATACTCGTTTGCAACTGGTGCTATTTCCTTATTTTTTTGTTGAAGAATAATATCACGTTTTGTATTTATAGAGTTTAAGCCAACTATTTCAGAATCTGGACTAGAAACAACTTTCACATTCTTAATAAACCATGCATTACCATTTGCTGTTTTATTTTCAATTGGGATTATAGCATCTTTAGTTGGTAAAAATATATATTTCGTATTCAACATATTTAACACACCCAATTTTGCTGTTAAAACCTGCATTAAAGAATCACTTTGAGCAGATTGATTTATTCCACCATAAAAAGTATTTATTTCTTTATCCAAATGAAAATCAATAATTTCTTGATACTTACGCAATTTAGCACCATGGTATCCTCCAATAGATTTATGATAATAAGAAGTTGTAGCATCATTAAATGGAGATACTGCCAAATTTAATACTCTAAAATCTAAAGCTTTATCTGCCAAAACAACTTCATCGGCTGGTGTTTTTTGAGGTGGTGAATCATACTGAGATTTTGACACAAAATTTTCCTCATTTAAATACCTATTAGCAACTGGCCATAAATCTGCAATTAAAAATATTGCAAGAGTTACAAATAATAAATTTTTATTTAATTTTTTTGTTAAATATAAAAACAAAAACATAGCTGCCAAACCAATAAACATTGTTGAACGACGTGCATCACTTTTAAAAATAGATTCGCGAGCCTTAGTTAAATTGCTTAAAAAATCAGGCATAAATGAAGAGATTTGAGCTGCACTTGCACCACTTTGTCCAAATTGATTTGCAATTTGAGTTTCTTCCCCTTCAGGAATAAATGAATTTGTAACACTTGGCATAAATGCACTTATTAAACAAAAACCGCCAATTGCAACTACAGTAACAATTAAAACCTTTTTTAAATCTATTATCTTATTTACAAAAGGTAATTTTACAGGCTCGTTTGAATCTGCTAGTTTAATAAACTTATCAATTGCTAAAACTGCCAATAATGGTATTGTTAATTCGGCAATAACCAATATCATTGAAACAGCTCTAAACTTATTGTAGCCCGGTAAAACATCCATAAATAAAGAAGTTAAGCCCATAAAGTTTTTACCCCAAGATAACATTATTGATAATAGAGTTGCAGCAAAAAGTGCCCATTTTATTGGATGATCGATTATAAATAATCCCAAAAATGCCAACAACATTACTATTGCACCAATATAAACTGGTCCACTTGTAAATGGCTGCGTACCAAAATAAGCACTACTACCAGCTACTTGCTCTCTCATTTGGCTATCAACAGCTTTCAACGCATCTTTACTTGCATTTCCAATAGCCGCAGAAGGACCACCTTTAAAATCTGGAATTAATAATGTACCAGTTTCACCAATACCATAACTCCATTGGGTCGCATAATCCTTATCTAAACCAGAAGTAGCAATACCGGCTTTGCTTTTTCCTGAAGCGTCAATTGTTAATTCTGATTTCCCACGAATGGTGTAGTTACCATATTCATAGGTTGCTAATAAATTACCAGCATTAGGTAAAATACTAATAACAGTAGCTCCTATAAATAAAGCAGTTGCCACAAAAAACGGCTTTAAATTCTTTTCTTTAAATGCATAAATTCCATAGCTCAAAATCACTAAACCAAATAACATAAATCCATAATACGAAATTTGAACGTGGTTTGCATTTAATTCCATTGCCATAAATAGCAAGGTTACAGCAAAACCAAGCCATTTTTTACCTCGCATCAATAAAATAATACCACCTAAAGTAGGAGCTAAATATCCAATAGCATTAGCTTTAGAATTATGCCCAGCCTCTAAAATTATATAAAAATAGGATGAAAACCCATAAGCTAAAGCCCCAATTATGGCTAGCCATGGGTCAATTTTAAGACATAATAACAGTATAAAAAATCCGAAAAAATACAAAAACACATACCCACTTGGATGTGGCATAAAAATGTGAAACACTTTATCTAAGTTATTTAACCAATTTCCTGGGTATAAAGTTGATACTTGATAAGCTGGCATACCCGAAAACATAGAGTTTGTCCATAAAGCCTCCGAGTTATTTGCTTTTCTATAATCTATAGATTCCTGAGCCATACCTTTATAACGCACAATATCGCCTTGCATTAAGGTTTTTCCAGAAAAAATTGGGCTAAATTGCACAATATTAATAATTGCAAATAATACAATTGCAATTATGTATGGTAAGAATTTTTTTATGTTCATTGTTTTTTGATTTGTTACAAATATAATAAAGTGTTTAGATTAAAATATGTAAAAAAAGTATAATAATTGCTTACTTTCGCATACTAATGAAGAAATTATTTTCAGTTTTAAAATATACTAGAGATTATAAAAAGTATGCGGTATTAAATGTTATTTGCAATGTACTTTTTTCTATTTTCTCTGTATTTTCTATTGCTTTAGCTATACCTTTTTTACAACTTATTTTTGATAATAAGGATTCCGCTGCTTACCAAGCAATAATTGACAAAGGTTTACCTGCTTTTGAATATAGCGCAAAATATCTATCAAGTTGGGCTAGTTTTAAAATGAGCGAACTTATTTTAATTGACGGAAAAGCTAAAGCCTTACTCATAATTTGTATTGTTGTATTTATAGCCACCTTTTTTAAAAATGCAGCTCGTTATTTTGCCCTTTATTTCTTAGCCCCAATTAGAAGTGGAGTTGAAAAAGATTTAAGAAATAAAATGCTCCAAAAATCGTTACACCTTCCCCTAGCCTATTTTAGCGATGAACGAAAAGGAGATATAATGAGTCGTATGACTAACGATGTATTTGAAATTCAATGGTCAATAATGCAAACCTTAGAACTCATTATCCGCGAACCATTATTAATTATTATTTCTCTTACCTCTTTAATTATTATTAGCCCTTACTTAACATTATACGTATTTTTATTATTACCAGTTGCGGGCTTGGTTGTAGCATTAGTAGGAAAAAGTCTAAAAAGCCGCTCAATAAAAGGGAAGGTAATGTTAGGTCAATTATCAAGTATTATAGAAGAAACTCTTGGTAGCCTTAAAATTATTAAAGCTTTTACAGGAGAAAACTTTGTGCAACATAAATTTGAATCACTAAATCAAGATTATAACAAAGTTTCAATTGGCATTCACCGCCGTTCAGATTTAACATCACCTGTTAGTGAAACAGTTGTATTAGGTGTTTTATTGCTTATTTTATTTATTGGTGGCTGCATGGTTTTTGAAGGTAAAGGCGATTTAACAGGAGCTGAATTTTTAGGGTATTTTGCAATTGCATCTCAAATAGTTCCACCCATTAAACAAATATCTATAGCATACAATAATATTCAAAAAGCATTAGCATCAGAAGAACGTATTGAAAAAATATTACATGCCGAAAACAACATTGTTAATGCTCCAAATGCTCAACATCTGTCGCATTTCAATTCTCAAATAGATTTTAATAATGTAAGTTTTGCCTATAAAAAAGGTGATGAAGGTTATGTTCTAAAAAACATTAACTTAACTATTAATGCTGGTAAAACCATAGCTTTAGTTGGGCAAAGCGGAAGTGGTAAAACAACCATGGCAGATATGGTTCCTCGTTTTTATGACACTGATTTAGGAGAAATTAAAATTGATGGAATTAACATTAAAGAAATTGAAATTGATAGCTTAAGAAAACAAATAGGTGTTGTAACTCAAGAAAGCATTTTATTTAATGATACCATTGAAAACAATATTTCATTTGGATTAAACAATGTTGATGAATCAAAAATAATTGAAGCTGCAAAAATAGCCAACGCGCATAACTTTATTATGGAACAGCCAGATGGTTACAAAACTAATATTGGTGACAGAGGTGGGAAATTAAGTGGAGGACAGCGCCAACGAATTAGTATAGCGCGAGCAATTTTAAAAAACCCTCCCATATTAATTTTAGATGAGGCTACCAGCGCATTAGATACAGAAAGCGAAAGATTAGTACAAGATGCCTTAACTAATTTAATGAAAAATAGAACAAGCATAGTAATTGCACACAGATTAAGCACCATAATTAATGCCGACGAAATTGTTGTTTTAGATAAAGGTGAGATTGTGGAAAAAGGAAACCACAATGAATTATTAGCTAAAAATGGCATCTACAAAAAACTATTTGATATGCAAAATTTCAAATAACACCATAAATAAAACGCATTCAATTTAAATTCATACAATGATACAATTAGGTAAAAAAAACACATTACAAATAATAAGAGATACGCCTGTTGGTATGTTTTTAGGGGAAGATGACTCAAATGTAGTTTTACTTCCTAAAAAATTTATTGAACCAGAATTTAAAGTAGGCGACGAAATTGATGTTTTTATTTACAAAGATTCGGAAGATAGAATTATTGCTACACGCTTAAAACCATTTGTTGAAGTAAACAATTTTGCTTTTTTAAATGTTTCAGATGCCAACCAATACGGAGCATTTTTAGACTGGGGTTTAGAAAAAGATTTATTTGTTCCGTTTAAAGAACAAAAACGCAAAATGACACCGGGTAGCAATTACGTTGTTTACATTTATATTGATGAATTAACAGATAGAATTGTAGCCTCAAGTAAAATAAATAAATTTATTAGCAACGAAGTTTTACAAGTAGAACAAGCTGAAGAAGTTGATTTATTAGTATATGACGAAACACCTTTAGGTTATACTTGTATTATTAATAGTATGCATAAAGGCTTAGTTTATCATAACGACATTTTTCAAGATGTGAAAATTGGTGATGAATTAAAGGGCTATATAAAAACAATTAGAGAAGGTAATTTAATTGATTTGAGTTTACAAAAAATTGGTTTTAAACATGTACTTTCTTCAACTGATACCATTTTAGAATATTTAAAAACTCATGATGGATTTATGACTTTTACAGATAAAAGTTCACCAGATTTAATTGAAAGAAATTTCAGTATGAGTAAAGCTACCTTTAAAAAATCAATTGGTATTTTATATCGCCAGCGCAAAGTTACTTTAGAAGAAAAAGGAGTTCGTTTAGTTGAAGGTGCAGAAGGAAGCGTGTAAACTTATTGATGTACTAAATCATTTTTTGTAAACACTCTTACTGGATATAAGGCAGCTAAAAAGCCAATAATCATTACTACACCTAGTATCCAAACAAAATCTTTTAATTCCATTATAATTGGATAATAAGGAATTACATACTGGTCATCAAAAGTAACAACATGAAACTTTTGCTGAATTAAACAAATTATTAATCCTATAAATAATCCACTCATAGCACCAACAAAGGTTATTAAAAAGCCTTCCTTCATAAAAATAGACTTTATAAATTGCTGGTCGGCGCCCAAATTATAGAGTGTTTTAATATCTTTTTTCTTTTCAATAATAAGCATAGTTAAAGACCCTATTATATTAAACGTGGCAATAACTAAAATAAACGCTAAAATTAAAAACACCCACAGTTTCTCAATTTCCAACGTTTTAAATAATACATCATTAGCTTGATACCTATTTTTCACTAAATAATCATTACCTAAAAGTGTTTGTAATTTTTCTTGAATTGCATTTAATTTACTTTTATCAGTAATATTTAATTCAATTACACTTACCTCGTCTTTACAATCAAACAAAGATTGGGCCTCGCTTAAATCAATTAGAACGTATTTATAATCAAAATCATCATTTAAACTAAATACACCACCCGGACTAATGGTAATTTTATTAAAGGCATCCTCAGGATTAATACCTTCAAACTTACCACGTTTAGGAGCATAAATAGAAATTGGAGAAATAAAATCATTTACATTAATGCCTAATTTATTAGCGATTCCCTTTCCAAAAACACCATAAAATTGATTATTGTATTCAAAACGATAAACACCTTCATTAACAACTGTATCAAACTTAGTTAAGTTTTTAAAGTTTGCATCAACACCTTTTACTGTTATAACAGCTTGTTTATCATCTAATTTAATAAGTGCATTTTCCTCTAAAGAATAAGAAACTCCATTTATTTCTGAAATAGATTTTATCTTTTTCTCTATCTCTTCCTTATTTTTAATGTATTTAGAATTTACAGATGTGATTTTTAAATCAGTTTCAATGGCATTGTACAAATCGGCCACCACACCTGTTAATCCATTCATTGCAGATAAAACAACTACCAAAGCCCCAGTAGTTAAAGCAATGGCAACTATGCTAATCCAAGAAATAATATTAATAGCATTATTCGATTTTTTAGAAATTAAATATCGTTTTGCTATGAAGAATGAAAGATTCAATGGTTAAATTAAATAGGCTTATTAAATAATGCATTAATTTTTTCGGCATAATCATACGAATCGTCAATAAAAAATGACAATTCTGGAATTATTCGAACTTGTTTACCAATAAGGTTTCCAAGCATTTTTCTAATTAATATTTTCTTTTCAGTTACTATTTTATAAACCTCATTAACATCTTTTGTAGCCATTATACTAATATATACTTTGGCAGAACTTAAATCTGTACTAATTCTTACTACCGTAACTGTAATAAATGCTCCATCAAACATTGATTTCGAATTGGCTCTAAATATTTCAGCTAATTCTTTTTGCAACAATTTTGAAACTTTACTTTGTCTTACACTTTCCATAATTCAAAAGTAATGATTTTTAACGACATACAATATTGAAAATCAGGCAACAAATAATTATGTTTTTTTAGTATCTATGTGTGCCATATTTCATTATATTTATTATCAATAAACTACTACTATGACTAAACATTATATATATATTCTATTTTTTATTTGCACTACCTTATTAGTAAATGCTCAAAGTTCTATGCCTCCTGGTACATATACCAGTTTAAACAAAAAAGCTATTAATTTATTTAAAGATGGTAAAATTTTACTAGATAATAGAGAATATGAAAAAGCAGAAAATAAACTTTTAGAAGCAATTTCAAAAGATGATAATTTCATAGAGGCACATACATTGTTAGGCTATTTATATATTGAGCAAAATAAAAATGAACAAGCAATAACCCAGTTCAAAAAAGCACTTTCTCCATATTTTGTAAACAACTATTACCAACTAGGAGAATTAGAATTTTATTCAGGAAAATATTCAGACTCTAAACTAAATATTGAAAAATACTTATCATTTCCTAGAATAAGCCCATCGATTAAAGAAGAAGCTGAAACTTTATTGAAATCAGCAAAATTTGCGGAAAATCAAATTCTTAATCCGCAAAATATTAAACCAATAAATTTAGGTGAAAATATTAATTCCGAAAATGAAGAATATTTACCAAGTTTTAGTGCTGATATGAAATATTTTTTATTTACAAGGCAATTTATTAAACAAAAAAATTGTGAAATGGAAGAAGGTCAAGAAGACTTCTACATTTCAATTAATCATGCAAAATCCATTCCTATTAAAGAATTAAATTCTCAGTGTAACGAAGGAGCTCCTTCAATTTCAGTATCAGGTGATTATATGTTTTTTGCTGCATGTGGGAATAGAGATAATTCATATATGAACAATAATAGTGGTTATGGTAGTTGTGATATTTTTTATTCTCAAAAAGTCAATGGTATATGGACAAAACCCCAAAATATAGGACCTCCAATAAATACAGCAAATTGGGAAACTCAACCTAGTTTTAGTAGTGATGGAAAAACATTATACTTTATTAGGGGAAGTAATAGAAATAAATCAGGAGACATCTATTATTCTGAAATTGGAGAAGATGGTAAATTTGGAAATCCAATAAAATTAGGTAATAATATTAATACTTTAAAAAATGAACAATCAGTATATATTCATCCTGATAATTCAACACTATATTTTACATCTAATGGCAGAATTGGTATGGGAAGAACAGATATATATATGAGCAAGCGTCAAGTTGATGGTAGTTGGGGAGAAGCCATAAATTTAGGGTATCCAATAAATACAGTAAATGAGGAATTTAAGTTAGCTGTTGGACCAGAAAGTAAATTTGGGTATTTTTCAAGTGAACGTGAAGGTGGTTTTGGAGGATTAGATATTTACCAATTTGAAATGCCAGAATCTATTCGTCCTGAAAAATTAACCTATGTTAAAGGTCATACGTTTAATGCAAAAACTAAAGCACCACTTGATGCACAATTTGAACTTATAGATTTAGAAACTCAACAAACAGTTACAAAAGCATATAGTAATGCTGCTGGAGAATTTTTAGTAACACTTACGTCAAACCACAATTACCTTGTAAACGTTAGTAAAAATGGGTATTTGTTTTATAGCGATAATTTTTCGATGAAAGGTAAAGTTGCAGATTACACAAAACCATTTCAATTAGAAATTCCGTTACAACCAATTGATACTGGTTATACTATTGAATTAAAAAATGTGTTTTTTGATGTAAATAAATGGGATTTAAAACCTGAATCGAAAGCCGAATTAGATAAAATTGTAAACTTTATAAAACTTAATCCAAATTTAAAAATAGAATTTGGTGGGCATACAGATAACAGTGGAGATAAAGCATTTAATAAAACATTATCTGCAAATAGAGCTAAAGCAGTTTATGATTATATCATTCAAAAACATGCACCAGCAGCAGCAAAATTATCTTATAAAGGCTATGGAGATAGTAAACCAAAAGTACCTAATGATTCGCCTGAAAATAAAGCAAAAAACAGACGTACAGAATTAAAAGTACTTGGTAAATAATATAATTAGCAATTAAAAACACAAAAATTCTAATTATGATAAAAGGGAAAAGCATTACTAAAAATTATGGAACATTACAAGTCCTAAAAGGAGTTGATTTACACATACAGCCTGCTGAAGTAGTTTCTATTGTTGGTTCATCTGGCGCTGGTAAAACAACCTTACTTACTATTTTAGGAACACTAGATAAACCCACAAGTGGCGATATTGAATTTAATGGTATTAACATTACAAGTTTACCTGAAAAAAAATTAGCGCAATTTCGTAACCAACATATTGGGTTTGTATTTCAATTTCATCATTTACTACCTGAATTTACAGCTCTAGAAAACATTTGTATTCCTGCGTTTATAAATAAAACCAGTAAAAAAGATGCAGAAATTAATGCTTACAAATTATTAGATTTATTGGGATTAAAAGATAGAGCACTTCATAAACCTTCAGAATTATCGGGTGGTGAGCAACAACGTATTGCGGTTGCAAGAGCACTAATTAATAATCCAAAAGTAATTTTTGCAGATGAACCTAGCGGTAATTTAGATAGTGCAAATGCACAAAAATTACATGAACTTTTTTTTACTTTGCGCGACGAATTAAAACAAACAATTGTAGTTGTAACACATAATGAAGTGTTAGCTAATATGGCGGATAGAAAATTAGAAATGAAAGACGGATTAATATTGTAGTACTAAATTAAAAAAACAAAGTCATTAGCATTTTCTCAAACATATCATTTTCTGAACTTAGAAACGTAGTTAAAAGCCGCCAAGCAAAAAAGCTTTCGAGGTTAAACAGATTATTACTTTGGATTAATTACATTGTAATTATTGGTTTATTAGCTTCAGTAGCATCTAAATATATTTCGCCACAAAATTTTTGGTTTTTAGCATTTATAGGATTAGCTTTTCCAATTATACTTATATTAAATATATTATTTGCCATTTATTGGTTTGCACAATTTAGATTACAAACATTTTTCTCAATTTTTGCTATTTTATTAAGTGCTAAAACATGTTTAGCATTTATTCAAATAGATTTTAGTTCAGAAAAAATTGAAAAAAATGATGTTAAAATTATGAGTTATAATTCAATGTTATTTGATTTATATAATTGGAGCAAAAATGCACAAAGTAGAAATATAATATTAACAAGCCTTTCAGAAGAAAATCCGGATATTTTATGTTTACAAGAATTTTATACCTCTGAACAAGTTGGTGATTTTAATAATATTGACACAGTAACTAATTTAATTACTGCAAAAAACCATCATGTAGAATATACTACTACTTTAAGAAAACAAGACCATTGGGGAATAGCTACTTTTACAAAATACCCAATTATCAAAAAAGGGAAAATAGAATTTAATACACGTTCTAATAACATTTGTATTTATACAGATGTGTTAATTAAAAGTGATACTGTGCGCATTTACAATATGCACTTACAATCCATTAGTTTTAGTAAGGCTAATTACAAATTTATTGACGCTGTAAAACAAGACAGTGTTGATGCTCAAAATGAAGTTGAAGAAAGTAAAAACATTTTAAGAAGGATTAAAAGAGCTTTTGTAAAACGTGCACTGCAAGCAGATGTTATAGCATTACATATAGCAAATTGCAAATATAAAGTAATAGTTTGTGGCGATTTTAACGACACACCAGCCTCTTATGTTTATAATACCATTAGAGGGGATTTAAAAGATGCGTTTATTGAATCAGGTTCTGGTTTTGAACAAACGTATGCAGGAAAATTTCCAAGGTTTAGAATTGATTATATATTACATAGTGAAGAATTTACTAGTAAAAACTACCATCATTTACCTGAAACTATAACAGATCACTATCCTATTATTAGTTATATATCATTGTAATAATACTAATGTTAGATTTAATCTTTCACAAAACGTAATACTTTTACTGTTAAATTCTCACTGTTAATTATTGAAATAAAATAATTTCCAGAAGAAAGTCCTTCAATATTTATATCATTTAAACGTGAGGTAGTCAACATTTCTCTACCCAAAATATCTCTAATAACAATTGCCTTTATATTTTCAGATGTATTTAAACCTTTTATATTAATAATAGATTTAGAAGGGTTAGGATACACAACTATATTTTCTTCAACGTCATTATTATTTGCAATATCAGTAGTGATGAATGTAGAACAAGTAATTTTTCTTACTTTATTATTATTAGTGTCACCGATGTAAATATTACCATAAACATCTGTACAAATTGCAAATGGAGTATTGAATTTTGCCACAGCCATAGCGCCATCTGTAGAACCGGAAGATGCACTAAAACCTGCTATTGTAGTAACAACGCCAGCCAATGTCGATTTCCTTATAGTATGATTTCCCTCGTCAGTAATAAGCAAATTACCATCAGAAGTATAAAAAATTCCTGAAGGCATAGTAAAGGTTGCACCAGCTCCAGTACCATCAGCTGACCCCATTGAACCATAAGAACCCGCAAAAGTACTTACCATTCCAGAAGAAGTTATTTTTCTTATACAATGATTATGATAGCCTGCAACATATAAATTTCCAGATGGATCAATACAAATTCCTGTAGGTGCAAAAAAACTAGCTGAAGTCCCTAATCCATCAACCAATGCAGCAGTGCCATTTCCAGCAAAAGTAGACACTACACCAGAAGGAGTAATTTTTCTAATTTTATTATTGTTTTTATCAGCCACATATAAATTATTAGAACCATCAATACAAATAGCTGAAGGATGATCAAATGTTGCCGCAGTTCCAATACCATCTGCAGAACCAGTAGCCGAAGAACCTGCAATTGTAGTAACTACACCAGATGGTGTAATTTTACGAATTGTATTAAACCAATCTGCAACATATAAATTACCTAGTGCATCTATACAAATTCCTGCTGGATCACCAAAAGTAGCTGCAATTCCAACCCCATCAGTTGAAGAAGGATAACCAGAACCTGCAAATGTTGTAACAACACCTGAAGGTGTTATTTTTCTAATTTTATGTCCAAATCTATCTGCAACATAAACATTTCCATAAGTATCAGTGCATACTCCAGAAGGCGCATAAAAACTAGCTGCAGAACCAGTACCATCAATTGAGGTAGCCGCACCAGATCCAGCTAAGGTTGAAACAATAGTACAAACCGATGATGTTGAATAAAACATCTCAAAATCAAAACTTAAGTCAGAACTATTTAATGCATTTTGATGAACTTCAACTGCAATAACATTAGTTCCAGCAACAAAATTGGATGCAGGTATATTAAAAGAAACAGGAGCATTTTCTGTAAATGTAGGTGTTAAGGTTGAATATAAAATAGTACCAGTTGGCAAATTAAATCGGTTAACTTCTACACCGTTTACATATACAACAGAACCATCATCAACTATCATATTTACAATACAAGCAGTTGGAGCTGTCATAGAAATTGTTTTTCTAAAATAAGTTGTAACAACAGTTGAACCACTAACCACTTGAGGAGTTGTAGTAGTTTCATCACCATCACCAAACCCAAGTTGCCCGTTACCTGCAGGCCAAGCAGCATCAGAAAAACCAGTGGTATTCCAATTACTTGGCGCTGCACTGCCTTGTGATAAATATTTCCAACTTGAACCAAAAGGAATTAAAGTTGTTTGTGCATTTATACAAATGCTAATCATTACTAATAATAGTGTTGCTCTCAAATTTCTCATAGTATTAATATTTTTTTTATTTATTTACGTTAAATCTTACCATTAATCGGCCACTTTCAATTGAAATGAAATAGGTTCCATTTGTAAATGAAGAAACATCAATTGTGTTTATTTCATTACTAAAAACTCCTTCTTTAATCGTTTGACCTAAAATATTTTTGATTGAATAACTCAAATTATTCACAAGAGTGGGAAACTTAATATTAAATACTCCTTCTGTTGGGTTTGGATAAAATAAAGTCTCACTTAATACATTGTTTAAACTTTCAAAATCGCTTAAAACATTATAATTAACACAGCTAGAAGTTACTTTGCAACCATTTAAATTAACAATTACTGCATAACTTCCATTTACTGTTGGTGTAAATGTTGAACTAGTTGCGCCTAAAATAGTTGAACTAGTAGCACAATTAATCCACTGATAAGTTGCTCCTAAAACAGGATTTGCAACAATGTTACTACCAGTGATATTTGCAATTGCTATTGGAGGACTTGTAACAGTAAGATTTAAAATAGTTGTAGAATCACAAGAACTAGTTAATAATTTACTTCTAAACAAATCAATCATATGAGTATTTGGTAAACCTGTAGTCGTATCTCTTGTTGGACATATTACTCTACCTCCTTCATCATACTCATTCCAAGCATAGGCCAAAGCACATTTTACTTTTGTTGGTCGTGAATTACAAAAATCAATCAATGAATCAATTTGTTGCTCGTTTTCACTATCTGTTGCACGAGGTACAAAAGCAGAATATAATGATGGATTAATTGGGCCACCTGGTGGTGAATATCTTCGCGCTTGTTGGCTAAAAGAAACTGTTAACAAAGGAACAACATCACAACTATATGGTAAAAAACTTCTTCTTATATTTATTTCATCAGACATGATAGATGCATGAGTTGTGCTTCCCCAAGTGGAATACCAATTTCCAGAGTTAAATCCCTTAGAGGAAATAGTTGGCCAAGATGTTGGTCCATCTGTTATAATAGGCTGATAAACTGAATAGACTGGTCCACCATACGCAGCAATTATATCAGTTAATAAAGTTGGATTACCAGAAACAATTCCTTCTGTAATAAATATTAAAGGTAGGCCTCCAATTTTTTGATACCAAGGTTGAGCAAAATCAGCTACTATTTGTGCAATATCTGAATTGTACGATGCTCCACCACCAATACTCTCAATAATATATGCTTCCTTTAACGTTCCTTTATTTGTAGATGTAGCAAATAATTTTCTTCCGTATGATAGTGGTGCATCGTCTCTGTACCATAAGGTTGCAAAATAATCAATTCCTGCATGTATGGCATAAGCAATTTCTTGGTCATATATTGCTTGATTATTACCATTCCACTGCATTCTATTAACACGATAATCAATAACCCAACTAGATGTTGCAGTATTCCAATACGCCATAGGCTTTGTATTATAGGGTACAGGATTTGCAAAAAAAGGTGCGCGCTCTTTAAATTGAGGAAAAGATAGAGCACTTCTATACGATCCTGAACCATCATTATAGGTACTAGGGTTTGCAACATTTAAATAAGAATCGTACCAAGCATCCCATCTAATAACTCCAAATGGCACATTTAATTTTTTTGCCCCACCTTTAGATACAACGTTTGAATATGTGCCAGCAGTAGAATAATTTGTTCCTCCAAAATTATAAGAACTTCCAGTACAAATTCCTGCATTTATAGTAACAGTAGAACTGCTACATGGTATTATATCTGCCAACAATTTAAAATCAAAACTAACGTCTGAACTATTTAGCGCATTTTGATGTACTTCCACTGCAATAATATTTGAACCAGATATAAATACAGATGCAGGCACAGTGAATGTAACAGGAGCATTCTCTGTAAATGTTGGAGTTAAAGTTGAATATAAAATTGTACCAGTTGGCAAATTAAATCTATTTACCTCCACTCCATTTATATAAACAACTGAACCATCGTCAATAATCATATTAACAGTACAATTTGTTGGAGTGGCAATAGAAATAGTTTTACGGAAATAAGTTGTTACTACTGTTGAACCAGAAACAACCTGAGGAGTTACTGTTACTTCATCACCATCACCAAAGCCCAATTGGGCATTGCCTGCAGGCCAAGCTGCATCAGAAAAACTTGAAGTATTCCAATTGGTTGGTGCTGCGCTACCTTGTGATAAATACTTCCAACTTGAACCTAATGGAATTAAGGTAGTTTGGGAAAAGCCAATAATACTAATAAA
>CALMMX010000053.1 GCA_937868545.1 uncultured Bacteroidota bacterium | reverse complement strand
ATATATGTTAAGTTAACTGATGCTGTAAGTACAGCTCCAACTTATTCTTATTACGATGTTATAATAAAAGCTACAAAAACAGTAAGTTCACCCGAAATTTACCTTGATAATATAAAATTAGTTACCCGTTAAGAAAGTGAACAAAAAACTACAAGCTCTAAAATACATTGTGTTCGATTATTTATCTGCTTCCTTAGCTTGGAGTTTATTTTATTTATACCGTAAATTTTTTATTGAACCTGATAAGTTTGGCATTTTACCCGAAAGAGTGTTTGATAGGCAATTTGTACTTGGTATTATTATACTTCCGTTAGGATGGTTATTAGCTTATTATTTAACAGGTTTTTATAAAAACATTTACCGAAAATCCCGCATTAATGAATTAGTACAAACCTTAGCAACTTCAATAATTGGTGTTACTTTTATTTTCTTTTTTATTTTATTAGATGATTTTGTGTCGAGTTACAAATCGTATTATAAAGTATACATAGTGCTGTTTGCTTTACATTTTTTTATCACTGCTATTTGCCGTTTTATATTATCTTCTATAACAAATTATAAAATTAAAAAAGGTGTAATTGGCTTTAAAACTGTAATTATAGGGAGTAATCAACGTGCATTAAAAATGTATCAAGAGATTTCTTCTAAGAAACACTCTTCGGGAAATGATTTTATTGGCTTTATACATTTAGATGAAAAAAATGGTTTTTCTGATCAATTAAAAAGTACTTTGCCACACTTAGGTGAATATAAAGATTTAAAGAAAATAATATTTGATAATAATGTTGATGAAATTATAATTGCTATTGAATCATGGGAACATAAATACCTTGAAAAAATTATTAATGAATTAAATGATTTTGGAGTTATAATTAAGATAATTCCTGATGTATATGATATTTTATCTGGTCAGGTAAAAATGAACTCCATTTCCGAAGAAGCCTTAATAATAATAAATAAACAAGTAATGCCAGATTGGCAGCAAGCTGTTAAACGATTTATTGATGTATTTGCTTCTCTTATTGTTTTAATTTTATTTAGTTGGGTATACCTCATTTTAATGGTATTGGTAAAAATAGATTCTAAAGGCCCCATATTTTTTAAGCAAGAGCGAATTGGAAAAAATGGAGACCCGTTTTTTATTTATAAGTTTAGAACTATGTTTACTGATGCAGAAAAATTTGGACCATTACTATCAAGTACAAATGACCCAAGAATAACAAAAATTGGTAAATTTTTGCGCAAGGTAAGATTAGATGAAATACCACAATTTTATAATGTTATTATTGGCGATATGAGTTTGGTTGGTCCGCGTCCAGAGCGTAAATTTTTTATAGATCAAATTGTTGTACACGCACCGCATTATGTTCATTTACATCGTGTACGACCAGGTATAACTGGTTACGGTCAAGTAAAATATGGTTATGCCGAAAACATTGAGCAAATGGTATCACGTGTGAAATTTGATTTACTCTATATTGAAAACATGAGCTTACTAATTGATTTTAAAATTCTAATTCATACGGTATTAGTAGTAATTAAAGGAAGAGGAAAATAAAAACTAACTAGGTAAAATAAAGATATTTTTTTATCTAAAATTAAAATTAAAAAAAACACATAAATCATATATTTATATCTTTGAAACATTAAAAACTAATTAAATAATGAAAATATTAATAACAGGTGGTGCAGGTTTTATAGGTTCGCATTTAGTGCGATTAATGGTGAACAAATACCCAAATTATTCTATATACAATTTAGATAAATTAACTTATGCAGGTAATTTAGCTAATTTAAAAGATATTGAAACTAAGCCCAATTATACTTTTATTAAAGGTGATATAGTTGACGCAAACTTTATAAATGAATTATTTAAGACACATCAATTTAATGCAGTTATACATTTAGCTGCTGAAAGCCATGTAGATAGAAGTATTACAAATCCTTTAGAATTTGTATACACTAATGTTATTGGAACTGTAAATTTATTAAATGCTGCAAAGGATTTGTTCAAAGCTGAAAATAGCACCTTTTCAAAATTTTATCATGTAAGTACTGATGAAGTTTATGGATCTTTAGGAGATACTGGAATGTTTACAGAAGAGACCTCATACGACCCACATAGTCCTTATTCTGCTTCAAAAGCAAGTTCCGACCATTTTGTAAGAGCATACCATGATACTTATAAATTACCTTGTGTAATTTCTAACTGTTCTAATAATTATGGACCATTTCATTTTCCTGAAAAATTAATTCCACTTTGCATTAATAATATTAAAAACAATAAACCGTTGCCAATTTATGGTAAAGGTGAAAACGTGCGTGATTGGTTATTTGTAGAAGACCATGCGCGTGCTATTGATGTCATTTTTCATAATGCTAAATTAGGTTCTACCTATAATATTGGTGGACATAATGAATGGACTAATATTGATGTTATTCGTTTACTATGTGATATGATGGATTCTAAATTAGGACGTGAAAAAGGAACAAACCAAAAACTAATTACATTTGTAACAGATAGAGCTGGACATGATTTACGTTATGCTATTGATTCTACCAAATTACAAAACGAACTAGGTTGGAAACCATCCTTACAATTTGAAGAAGGATTATCGAAAACCGTTGATTGGTATTTACAAAATGAAGAATGGCTAACTAATGTAACGTCTGGAGCTTACGCCAATTATTACGAAAAACAATATAAATAAGATTTAAAAAAGGCTTTCATTTTGAAAGCCTTTTTTAAATCACCTATTTTAATATTAATTAATTCTAATACTTAAAACCACTAGAAATCATTGTTTAATTGATTTGTAGCTTTTTGTAAAATTTCAAAAGCATTTTCTGCCATTAAATTTTCTTTGTCTAAGGTTGGGTTTATTTCAACCATTTCGAAGCAAACAATTTTTTTAGAACGCATGATATAATAAATTAAATTACCTGCTTCTTTTTCGGTAATGCCATTTGGAACAGGAGTTCCAGTACCACTACTAATTCTGCTATCCATGCTATCAACATCAAAACTTACATATATTAAATCACAATGATCTAAATAGTTTAAAGATTCAATGGCAACTCTTTCTACTGCCTTTTTTCTAATTTCTTGTAAATTAAAAACCCTTACTTTATTCTTTTTTACCAAATAATCTTCTTGCGGTTCAAAATCTCTCAACGCAATATATACTAAGTCGTTATAGTTTATTTTTGGACAAATATCTCCAATACGCTTTAATTTTTCCCAATATTCAATAGTTTCATCATCAGGTTTATTTTGCTGACGCTCTTTATTATCTTCACCTAACACACATGCAATTGGCATCCCGTGCATATTTCCACTAGGAGTTGTATATGGAGTATGTAAATCGGCATGAGCATCTATCCAAATTACACCTACTCTCTTATTAGGATATGCCATTTTAATGCCACTAATAGTTCCTAATGCAGAACTATGATCACCTGCCAAAACAATAGGCACTTCATCTTTTAAAAGTGTTGTTTTAATTTCTTTGGCCAATCTATCATTTAATGTGTAAATACCTTTAATACGCTTAGCATAATCATTTACAACGGGTTCTAACAACAAATGATTTTCATTCTGAATTTCTACCCCTTTAAATTTTTTAAAAAAGTTACTTCCAAAATCCAAGGCAGCAATTTTAATTGCATCTACTCCCATACTCGACCCACGTGTCCCTGCTCCTATTTCACTTTTTACTTCTATAAGTTTTATTGGCTTAATCATACTTATTGTTTTTGGTTTTACCATTCGATTTTTTGTACTAGCTTTAAAAAGGCTATTTCATAACAAATATACAATTCATAAGTTGAATTAAAAATTAAGCTTATGGTTACTTAGTTACAAAATAAAAAACACTTAAGCATAATGATACACTTAAAACAATGTTTGTTATTGCCCATGCAAACATACCTTGTTTAAATAATTCAAATGTTTCGAAACTAAAGGTAGAAAAAGTACTTAATCCACCACATACTCCTACAATAACTAAATATTTATAAGTATCAGGAACTAAATGTCTTTGTTGAAATCCAACAATTATACTTGCAAATAAAACGCAGGCAATTACATTAGATAATAATGTTGAAATGGGAAGTGTAAGCGAGGTTTTTGCCATAATTAATGAAATAGCAAACCTCAACACACTGCCTAAACCTCCACCAATAAAAACATATAACACATTCATAAACTTTAATTAAAAATGTAATCAAGAAGCATAAAAAAACCTCCAAATTTGGAGGTTTTTTTATTTTTACAAATATTAAGCTTCTGAAGGAATAATATTAGGGTCTACCATAATACGTCCACAGTGTTCGCAAACTAATATTTTTTTATTCATTTTAATATCTAATTGTTTTTGAGGCGGGATTTTATTAAAGCAACCACCACAAGAATCACGTTCAACAGGAACTACAGCTAAACCATTACGTGTATTAGAACGAACTCGTTTATAAGCATTAAGTAATCTATCTTCAATTGATTCTGAAGCTTTATCTGAAGAAGCTAATAAATCTTTTTCTTCTTTTTCAGTTTCAGCAATAATCTCGTCTAATTCACTTTTCTTTAATTTCAAATCTTTTTTACGCTCAGAAAAATCAACTTGAGATTTTTCAACGATTTCTGATTTTTGTTCAACTAAAAATTTGTATTCTTTTAAACGTTTTTCAGCTAATTGAATTTCTAAATTTTGGAATTCAATTTCTTTAGTAATAGCATCGTATTCACGATTATTACGTACTTTATTTTGTTGAGCTTCGTATTTTTTAATATTAGATTTAAAACTAGAGTAATAAGTGTTGTTGCAACGATAATTCCTAACATTTAATTCCTTTATAAATTTATTTATAATGCATTTGTTTGTATCCCTCTAACCTTTTTTTATAGGCTGAATTTAACATTGCATTTTTTGAATCTAAAAAATCAATTGCCAAACACTCTTGATTCCCACG
>CALMMX010000052.1 GCA_937868545.1 uncultured Bacteroidota bacterium | reverse complement strand
AGTAGAACAAATTTACACTGGCTGTATAGCGCATGCAGCTTATTATTTAGAGAACAACGGTGAAGCAGCAATATTTGATCCGTTAAGAGAAGTACAACCATATATTAATAGGGCTTTAAAAGACAATGCAAAAATTAAATATGTATTCGAAACACATTTTCATGCAGATTTTGTAAGCGGTCATTTAGATTTAATGAAACATACTGGCGCTGATATTGTTTTTGGCCCTACGGCAAAACCAGGCTATAAAGCTATTACGGCAGAAGATAATCAAATTTTTAAAGTTGGTAATTATAGCGTAAAAGTATTACACACGCCAGGTCATACAATGGAAAGTACTACCTATTTATTAATTGATGAAAATGGGAAAGAGCATGGAATTATAAGTGGTGATACTTTGTTTATTGGTGATGTAGGTCGCCCTGATTTAGCACAACATGTAATTGCTGATTTAACTGAAGAAAAACTTGCTGGTTATTTATTTGATTCTTTAAGGAATAAAATTATGCCTTTGTCAGATGATTTGATAGTTTATCCAAACCACGGTGCCGGTAGTGCTTGTGGTAAAAATATGAGCAAGGAAACCACCGATACTTTAGGTCACCAAAAACAAGTTAATTATGCATTGAATCCTAACCTCACAAAAGAACAATTTATAAAAGAGATTCTTACAGGTTTAGTGCCACCTCCAGGATACTTTCCACAAAATGTACTTTTAAATATTAAAGGCTACGAAAGTTTTGATACTATTTTAACAAAAGGTACAAAAGCACTTTCTGTTAATGATTTCGAAGTTATTGCTAATGAAACTCAAGCATTAATAATTGATACTAGAAAGTCACAAGTGTTCAATAAAGGGTTTATTCCTAATTCAATAAATATTTCAATTGATGGAAGTTTTGCAACATGGGTTGGTACTTTAGTACCTAGTGTAAAGCAAGAAATTTTAATTGTTGCAGATTTAGGTAGAGAAGAGGAAGTTATTACAAGATTATCACGCGTTGGGTATGATAACGCATTAGGTTACCTTAGTGGTGGTTTTGAAGCATGGATTGAAGCTAAAAAAGAGGTAGATCAAATTACTTCGATTTCAGCTGAGGAATTATCTACAATTGCTGCAAAAGAATCAATTTTATTGTATGATGTAAGAAAGGTAAGTGAATATAATAGTGAACATGTTATTGATGCTGTAAATGCACCTTTGGATTTTATAAATGATAGCATGACAAAAATTAATAAGGATAAAACTTGTTACATACATTGTGCTTCTGGCTATCGTTCAATGGTATTTATATCTATATTACAAGCTCGTGGTTACAGAAATTTAATTGATGTTGCTGGAGGTTTTAATGCCTTAAAAGCTAGTGGTTTATTTAAAACTAGCGATTACGTTTGCCCTTCTACTTTATTATAAGTTATTAGTAAACAATTAATCGTTTTTTTCTTAATTATTTGTTACTTTGTAAATTGCAATTTGGCTTTACATTAATAGTATTTTACTGTTGATGTAAAGTCATTTTATACTAAAATTAACAAAGTAATAAAATGAAAAAGTTAGGTAGTTTAGAAGAAAAAATTTCGCAAATTTTTGAAAAAAAATTAGTTGATGAAATTTTAAGTTTTGCAGAAGTTGTGAATATAAAAGAAGGTGAGGTTGTAATGGATTATGGCAAAAAAGTTAGATTTATGCCAATAGTCATTTCAGGAACACTAAGAGTAATGCGCAAAGATGATGAAGGGCATGAAATTATTTTATATTACTTAAGTGATAATGAAAGTTGCGCTATGGCTTACGCTTGTTGTATGGAAGCTAAACTTAGCGAAGTTAAAGCTATAGCAGAAGATAATGTGGAATTGATAAAAATTCCGCACGAAAAATTAGATGAATGGTTAGTGAAATATCCAAGTTGGAAGAGCTATGTATTCAGCAGTTTTACCCAACGTTTTAATGAATTATTAAAATCATTGGAGAGTGTTGCCTTTCAAAAATTGGATGAACGTTTAGTAAATTATTTAAAAAATAAAACTAAAGTTTCTGGTAAAACATCCATACAATTATCTCACAATCAAATTGCTGAGGAAATGGGAACTAGTAGAGTTGTAATCTCCCGACTGTTAAAGCAACTTGAAAATAATCATAAACTAGTATTATATAGGAATGAAATAAAGTTATTAAGTGCATTTAATGATTAAATTTTAGCTTAATAATCTTAACATGAAAAATTGCCTAAATAGGTATTTAGTAATAAAACTATTGATTGTAATAGGTTTATTATTTTCTAGTTTATTGGCTGTTTCGCAAAAGTATAATTTCAAAAATTATACTGTTACTGATGGATTAGCCCAATCTCAGGTTTACACCTTATTGCAAGCCAAAAATGGTGTATTATGGATTGGAACACGCGGTGGAGGCATATCTTGTTATGATGGTAAGGTTTTTAAAACATATACTTCTGAGCAAAATATAGGTAGTAATTACATTAACAGTATAATTCAAGATTCTTTAGGTACCATTTGGATTGGAACTAATAAGGGTTTAACATCATATAGTAATTATAAATTTAAAAATTACGATTTAAAAAAGGATGGAAATTCTGATGTTGTTGTAAATCAAGTTTATGATACTGGTACCGAAATATTATTGGCTACCACTAATGGCTTATATATGTTTAAGAATAAAACATTTACTTTGGTTGTTAAGAATTTCAATACTTCAATTAGAAGTGTATGCGTTATTAACAATGCAATTTATGTTGCAGCCGAAGAAGGTGTTTTTGAAATAAAGAATAATGTAGCTTCTTTGTTAGTTGATAAATATGGCATTAAGCCGCGTTCAATAACATACATAATAGCTAATAATAGTAATAAATTATTTATTGCTACTTATGGTGATGGAATGTATACCTATAGTAATAATGTTTTTGAACGTTTGGATAAATCTAATGAATTGGTTAAGACTACAGTTTTGCATCTTTATTTAGAGGATGATAATTTATGGATATCTACATTGGATAAAGGCATCGCTAATTATTCAATCTCAAAAAAGCAATATAATTGGTTAACGGAAAAAGAAGGTTTGTGCAATAATCATATTAGATGTTGTATAAAAGATAATACAGGGAATTATTGGATAGGCTCATCAGGTGGTGGTTTGTCTTATTACAGAGGGCAGCAGTTTATCCACTACCGTTTAAATTCTGATACTAAATCAAATTTAGTATACAGTGTATTTTGTGATAAGAATAATAATCTTTGGCTTGGTAATTCGGATAATGGAGTAAGTATAAAGGAAGGTAATGCATTTACAAACTACAACGAAACTAATGGTTTTATTAACGCAAAAGTTAAATGTATAAATGAAACAAAACATCATACAATATTAATAGGTACAGATGGGCAAGGTCTTTACACATCTGTAAATAAAACATTTAATTTGTTGCCGGAATTTAAGAATAAGTATATAAAGCATATTTATATTACTAGAAATAATGATGTATGGGTTGCAACTGCTGGTGCTGGAATATTTAAAATTGTTTTTTTAAATAGTAAAGAAAATAAATACACTGCGGAGCATTATACTGTTAAAAATAAAAATTTACTTTCTGATAGAATTACCTGTTTATGCGAAGATGCCAAAGGTAATGTTTGGTATGGCACAGATGATAATGGATTGGGGTATATATCAAATGGAATTTCGAACCCATTAAATTATAAAACAGATGCAATACGAGGTATAACTAAGGATAGTAAAAAAAGAATTTGGGTAGCTACTGGTAATGGATTATTGTGCATATATAAAGACGAAAAGTACCATGTAAAACAATATACAAAACAAGAAGGTCTGAATTCTAATAATATCTACTCAATAATTATTGATAACTATAATCATATTTTATTAGGTAACGAAAAAGGGTTTGATCAAGTTAGTTTTAATAACGAATTAGGAATTAATGATGTGAAATTATTTGGCTATCAGGATGGATTTGCAGGTGTAGAAACTACTCAAAATGCTGTATGCAAAGATGGTTTTGGCAATGTATGGTTTGGGACAATTAATGGTTTTACAAACTATAATATCAATTTGCAACATACTTACAATGTTTCTCCTTTGTTGCAGATTAATGATGTTAGATTATTTTACTTGCCTATTAAAAAATTAGAAAAGGATTCAGCTTCAAATAGTAATACATTTAATAAACTTGTATTTTCTCATAATGAGAATCATATTACGTTTGATTTTTTAGGAATATATTTAAGTAAACCGTCTGAAGTCGCCTACCAATGGAAGTTAGAAGGATTAGAGGAAAATTGGTCTCCAATGAGCAAGCAAGAAAGTGTAACGTATCCAAATTTATCTCCTGGAAATTATACCTTTTATGTTAAAGCCTTAAATGAAGATGGTATTTCGAGTGCTCCCGTGTTATATAAATTTACTATTAAATCGCCTTGGTGGTTGCAATGGTGGTTTACACTATTATGGATATTTGTTTTAATTGGTATGTTTTTTATTTATTATAAATGGAGAACAGCACGACTAAATAAAAAATTGAAAGAACAAGAAACTAAAACCTTAGCAGAGAAAAAAGTATTAGAACTTCAGCAAAAAACATTGAGGTTGCAAATGAATCCACATTTTATGTTTAATGCATTAAATTCTATACAAAATAATATTGGTGTGGGTAATGAGCAAACTGCAAGGTATTATTTAGCTAAATATTCTAAGTTAATGCGCATGGTATTAGAAAATTCGAGAAATAATTTAATCACATTGGATGATGAAATAAAGATGTTGGAGAATTATTTATTACTTGAAAAATTTAGCAATAACGAATCCTTTGATTTCGAAATTATTGTAAATGAAAGTATTGAAAAACAAGAAATATTACTTCCACCTATGATTATTCAACCTTTTATTGAAAATGCTATAGTACATGGTATGAAAAACTTAGAAGTAAAAGGTAGAATTGTTGTTAATTTTAATTTATTAGGTGATTATTTAATGTGCACTGTTGAGGATAATGGAGTAGGTAGGGAGTTGAAAAACAATGAATCAGAACATAAATCAACAGCTTTAATTGTTACACAAGAGCGTTTAGATTTATTGCAAGAAAATAATAATTTGAAAACCATTGAAATTATAGATTTAAAAGATAATTTTGGGAAAGCAACAGGGACTAAGATTTGTATTAAAATTCCTTTACAATTGCATTAATTAATTTTAATATGTTAAAAGCAGTAATTATAGACGATATTGATTTAGCAAGACAAACTTTGAAAAAAGATTTGGCATTGTATTGTCCGGATGTAGAAGTAATTGGTGAAGCTGAGGGAGTTGTTAGTGGCGTAAAATTATTAAAATCCTTTAAGCCTGATGTATTGTTTTTAGATATACAATTAAAGGATGGTGTTGGGTTTGATTTATTAGAAATTTTACCTGATGTGTCGTTTAAAATAATTTTTACTACGGCTTCTGATGCTTATGCAATTAAGGCGTTTCGACATGCAGCAGTTGATTATTTATTAAAGCCTATTGATCCCGATGAATTAATGAGTGCAATTGAAAAATTAAAAAGTGGTTTTTCTCAACAAGCACAGGTTTCTGTTTTAATGGAAAATAATCGAAACAAAACTACATCAAAAATTGCTTTACATACTCAAGATAAAATTCATGTGGTAGATATTGCTGATATAATAAGATGTGAAGCCAATGTAAATTACACAGAGTTTCATTTTATTAATTCTAAAAAAATATTGGTTACAAAAACTCTTAAGGATTTTGAGGAAATGCTTAAAGAGAATGGTTTTTATAGAGTGCATCAATCTCATTTAATTAACACAAAATATATAAAGGAGTTTGTGAAAACAGATGGTGGTTACCTTATAATGTCTGATGGAAATTCTGTTCCTGTATCTACAAGAAAACGGTCTGAAGTATTAAGTTTAATTGAGACTCTTTAATTTATTTTAATGTAATTTTTTTAATTATTTCCATTAATGGTATTTAGCCTATACCTACCTTTTGGTTTTTTATAAATTGAATGTAAGTTAAATTCTGCACCAACTGTTGTGATACCATCATATCCAACATCAAAAAATGGTGAAATACTATTTAAATTTATTTGTAGTAATAATCCAGCATTTAAATACCATACACCTTTGCTAGAACCTTTAATAAAAGGTCTTTTAATTGTGAAATCATTTCCTCTTAAAAAAAAGAGTTTAATTCCTCCATAAGCTTCTAAACTAGTTCTTTTATACTTTAACATTTGATGTTGTACATTTAATCCAAAGCAAAAGTTGTTAAATGGCGGAGAGTATATCAATTCAAACATGATACGAGTTTTTTTATAGTGCGATGCATGTTTTTCTTGTTCTTCGGTTAAATCTTCATCCGACCATCTGAATTTTGGAGATATATATCTTAAGTTAAAAGCTGATGAATTCTTGAATTTACTCATTGTACTTGCTCCACATTGTATTTTCCATTTTCCCTCAATTACAGCTTGACTTATAAGTGTTAATGGTATATAACTTAAAATATATAAAACTAATATTTTCATTAATGTAATGCTTTTTCTTCACTGATAGTTTCAGTTAGAGTGAAGCAGTTACTTAACGTTAGTTTAGATTAAATATTGCTAACAATAATTTTGATTTAGTAACGTTATTATGTTTTGTAGATTAGAATTGTAGGTAAATTGGCATTACAGTTTCTGAATCTTTTGTAAGTATTGCAATACTTATAAGTGCAATTAATATACTAGTTTTTATGAAAATGGAAGTACTTGCAAGTTTTTCTTGTAAGAACAATTCAGTGTTTTTTGAAACTGCATGTAAAACAAATCCTAGAGATATTAAAGCTATTACAATTTTGTAGTTGATAATAAAATCAAGTATTACAGTACCATTAAAGTGAAATAGAATTTGAGTAATCATTTCACTCGCCTTATCAAATGAGTCAGCCTTAAAAAATATCCAACAAAAACACACAAAGTTAAATGTGAATATTATACCAAGTATTTTCGAGAATTTACTATTCATTTTTAAAAGTTGAAATTTCTCTGTTATAATTTTATCTATTGCTAATGCTGTTCCATGTAATGCTCCCCAAATAATAAAATTCCAACTTGCACCATGCCAAAATCCTCCAATTAACATGGTAATTATTAAGTTAATGTATTTTCTATATTCTCCTTTTTTATTTCCTCCTAATGGAATGTATAAATAATCTTTTAACCAGCTTGATAATGAGATGTGCCACCTTCTCCAGAACTCTGTAATACTTTTACTTTGATAAGGCGAGTCGAAGTTTGCAGGTATTGTAAAACCCATCCATCTTGCCATACCAATAGCCATATCAGAATATCCAGAAAAATCGCAGTAAATCACTAAGGCATATCCATAAGTTGCAAATAGACATTCTATACCAGTAAATTGAGTAGGTGCATCAAATATAGATTCTACAAAGTGAGTATATATATAATCTGAGATGATCATCTTCTTAAAAATTCCACTCACTATTAAATAGAAACCTATACCAATATCTTTATTTGTAATGGTAATTGTTTGCCTAATTTGTGGTATAAAATCTTTTGCTCTCACGATGGGGCCCATCATTAATTTTGGGAAAAATGATAAGAAAAAAACGTAATCAATAAAACTATTTACTGGCTTAAACTCACCTCTGTAAACATCAATCGTATAACTTAGGTTTTCAAAAGTGTAGAAAGAAATACCAATTGGTAAAATAAGATGTAATGGATTAATTTGATTTGTATTAAATCCATTTATTATTTCAATAAAAAAGTTGGTGTACTTAAAATAAAATAGTAAACCCAAATTTATACATATGCTGAAAATTAATAATCCTTTTTTAGTTAATTTATTTTCTGTTTTATAAATAGCATTTGAAATTATAAAATCTACCACAGCAGATATAAGAATAATAACAAAGTAATAGCCACAAGCCTTGTAAAAGAAGTAAAGAGAAAACAGTGTAAAGACAATCACTCTGGTTAATTTGAATTTATAGATGAATTGATAAAACACTAAGAAAATAGTAAAGAATATTAGAAAGAAACTACTATTAAATAATAATGGGTTATTTGAGTCGTAAGTTAATTGTTCTAATAGTTTATGAAAATCAACGTTTAACATGGTTTTTATATTTTATGAAAGATTTTATATTTAGTTTATTTGCATTTATTTAATTTCAAAACTTTGAATTTGCCAACGTCTTTTTCATTTTCATAAGCCATATCATCTAAATAATCCATATACATCCATTTTCCATTTTGTTTTTCAAGGAAATTGGCAATTTCATTTTGTTTAGGAATTAAATTGTCATAACTATCAAATGAACCCTCATGTATATAAAATGATTTTAATTGAATGAATTTTTTATTACAGATAGAGTATATATAGCAATGGTTTACTCTCGAGTAATCTGCATTTTCTGTAACAAATGCAAACTCATCTTTTTTATCATGATTTAAATCTCCTAGATTTATCAAGCAAAATAATCCAAAGCCAGCGCCTAGATGTAAGGTATCAGCTTTGTTTTTGGAACTTGTAATGATAATGTTTGAATAGTTTTGATCTAAATAACTTATTATGTCATCCCATTCTTCTAATTCTGGCAAACTATCAATTGGTAAACTGGTTTCTGAGTTTATATTGTTCTGATATAAGGTATCTGTTTTTCCATCTCCATCAAAGTCACCTATTAATAGTTTTTTTTCTAAGGGATAATACTTAACTACATGTTTTGTACTATTATTTTTAATTTTCACTAAAGTGTCTTTATTTGATTGGATGTTTTTTTGAGATGTTTGTGAACAAGCTCCTAAAACCAGCATAATTATTATACTTATAAATTTCATAATCTATTTATTTTTTGAATTATATTTTTCCATAAGGGCATCAAATAATAGTTTTCCCTTTAATTCATATCCGGCCCTTGTAAAATGCACGTGGTCTTTAGTTGATAGTTTATGCTTGTGCCATGTTTTCATAGATCCTTTTCCACCCATAATTTCATATAAATTCCACGTAGCATAATGTTCTACTTTTGCATAATTGTTTATAATTTGTGTTACTGTTTTAGGTTTTGCATTATGTGTAATTTTCTTTTTATGAATTTTAAAATTATCTGCAGGTGTAGTAAATAGGATAGAGCAATTTCCACAAGATTTTTTAATAGTATTTACAAATGTTTGTAGTTCATTTTTAAATTGTAGGCTATCAAATTTTGCATCATAGGATTCATTTGTTCCAAGAGAAATAATAATTAAATCAGGTTGTAAATAACTTAGTTGTTGTGCAAATAGTGTTGTTTTATTATAGCTTTTATAAGTTGCTCCATTTACTCCAATTGTATGGTATAATATACCGGTGCAATCATTTTTAAGCACAATTCCATGTATATCAATTGGTTTTTGATTATTGAAATTAAGAGTAAGTAAATGTGTAGTATCTTTTAGTTTAATGGTTGTTAGAAAGGAATTTTCTTTTTCTTTTGAATAACAATTTGTTATAGTAGTATTTTTAGGATTAGTTTCTTCCGAAAATAATTCAATTCTATTAAATGCATAATTGCAATGAGTTGAATTTTTTATTTTAATGCTTATATCAGAGTGTATACTTTTTGAAAATAATGAAACTCCAGATATACCAAGGTTGCAGTTATTTGGATTTAAAACATTTCTTATACCTAACCATTCAGTTGTTGAATAAGAAAAGTAATTAGTTGGTTCATTGGTATGTGCTAGTTTATAAGGGAAAATTAAGCCTCTTCCTGCATTTCCAAATTTCTCTTGAAACAATACACGTAACATTCCCGAAAAGTAATCTGCTTGGATGTGTGAGTCGCCAATGTGCACAATATTTACAGTTTTTGTATTGTGTTCCTTTAATGAATCTAATTTTTGGAAAAAGTGTTTAAGTGAAGTGGTATCTCCAATGACATTGTTTTTAGTGTAGTTTACTATCTCTGCATGTTGTATTTGAGAATCGCAGTTTAAGCATAGTAAACAAAATATATATTTAATAAATGACTTCATATGATGTTTTCCAGTTTTTATAATCTTTTAAAATTTCATTGTAAATTAATTTACCTGCTTTTTCTGCTCCTCTGTGATTAAAATGTGTATAGTCTTTATTAGCAAAGCAAGTATCTCCTGTTACCCATTTTACCATACTATTTTCACCACCCATGGTTTTATAAAAATTTAGAAATCCACATTGTGTTGTATTTGCTAATTTTTTTTGAGATTCAATTAATGGTGCTATACCTTTACTTGTTGCATATTTTCCATTATACTTTACGGCTCTATCACCACATCCAATTATTAAGAATGAAGTATTTGGAAATGCATTTTTCAAGAAATTAATGTTACTTAGCATGTTTCTTTCGTACCACGAGTAATCAGTTGTTTTTGAACCAGCAACGTTTATCCCAAATTGTAAAATAATTAAATCATATTCTAAATTGGCTTGAAACTGTTTAAGTAAATCAGCATTTAACTCTTTAAATAATGTACCTGAGCTACCTCTAAATGAAAAATTATCTATTATGACTCCTGTATCGCTTTCAACGCTTAAGCCAAATAATGGAAATGCAATGTTTGACTGAAGATTTATTTTTGTTTCATTATTCTTTAATTTTTGAGTGTAAGATTGAAGGCTTGTGTTTGCAATCAATTTAGTTTTAATACTGTCAATTTCAATGTTTATTGGAGTTTCACTTTGTTGCTTACCATAAAATAGTTTGATATTATCACCACTATTAATTGATTTTAAAGTTATCCATGTATTTCCTTCAGATACGCTTGTGTATCCAGATAATCCAATTAAGTAGTTTGATTGTTTATCTTTTACAGAATAGCATTCTAAGTTCTTTGAGAAATCTTGTGCAATTGTTTGACGGAAGGAAGCATTAAAAGGTGCGGCATTTATAAATCCAACACCACTGCCTCCAAATTCTTGTTGAAATAATTTTCTTAATGTGCTAGTAATTAAATCTCCTTCAATCATAGAATCTCCAAAATGGGCAATTCTAATTTTTTTCTTTTTAAGTTTAATAGAATCTAAACATGTGTAAAAATGCTCTAATTGATTATTTAAGGTTGTTTCTGATATGTTTTTTGAATTATTTTTAGAACCATTTTTTTGAGTAGTGGATTGTTTTTTGATAGCTGTCTTATCTTGTGTTTTGGTAGTACTATCTTTTTTTACATCTGCCAAAAAATCGTACGATTTTAAGGTTTCAATATTAGAGCTAAGAAAGGAAATGCTGGTAAAGAAAAACAAACAGCCTAGTAATATAAAACAAGGTTCTTTTATTGAAGTTTTCATGTAGTTGAAATTTTCTTCAAAATTAGACTGTTCTTATTTCAAATTTTTGCAGTTTTATTATATGCTAGGTTTTTTCTATTATTCGCTGTTATTTGGAGAATTTGTTTGATTTTTAGTTGAGAAAATGGTTTTATGTCAAACAAAAGTCTGAAGTTTCAAAGTCATGCTGAACTTGATTCAGCATCTCAAAGGCACCTTAGTTATGATCATTTTAACGAAACAATGTCGGTTTGAGCTTTGGAGAGAATTATTATTTTTTTAACTTTTGTTTTAAATAATCTATTATATTTAAACTAATGTTAATAGAATTTGATTTTAGTAAGAATGATTTAATTGATTTTAATTTTGCATGTTCTAGCAGGGTAATAAAAGACAAGAGTTGGGAAAGAATTGGCTTTATTTTATTGAGTATTTTCCTTTTTTTTATTGGAATCCTTAGTAAAAATTTTTTTTGGTCAATTTCAGGTTTTGTTTTATTTATTTCTATTATATTTTCTTATAAAGATCTAAGAAAGAAAATAATTAGGGCTGTTAAAAGACTTGAAAAAGATAGTTTAAAAACCCAAATTGGATATAGAAAATTGGAATTACTGAATGATGTATTGATTTTATCCGATGGGTTTTCTTCAATTTCATATAAGTTAGAGTCAATAACTTCTATTAAAAATATTGATAGGTTTTTTGTCATCCAAATTGATGAGATTAATTTGCCTATACCATGTAATATTAAAAATTTAAGTAATTTCAGAGACTCACTTATTAAAAGACTACCATCAGATAAAGTTTCATAATATGTTTAGTATTCAATGAATTATTGAAACTGTACTAAGTTTGTAATTATTAAGGAATTTAGTTTTTGTATCAATTTTTTTTATCTAACATATTTTCAATGTTTTTTTTCTTTTAGAATTGCATGTATCATACGTTGGTAATAGTGCGGTTGTTTTTGGCGAAAGAGTGTGAACTGCATTTTTTTAGGTGGCAGTGCGTTAGCTTTTGTGGGATAAAAAAGTGAAGTTGGTCTTTCGCCTTGGGTTTTTGGTTCTTTTTTGCCAAGCAAAAAGAACATTAAAAATTTGAATAGATTTATTTGAGTACTCTTAAATATTGAAAAAGCCGTCCTTTTGAGACGGCTTCTTAATAACATTAAATTTAAATTATTTAATTTTAGCTAAAGTGCTTAATAATCCTGCCTTATTAAAAGAACTTGTAAAGGCATTTGGTTTTAAGTTATTTACTAATTGAGATGCTAAACCTGCAACTTCAACCGCTGTTTTTGCTTTCCCCGCTTTATCTGCATAACCTGCTTTTAATTTAGCCCAACCTGGTCCAAATGAAGTTGTGCTTAAAGAGTTTGCTAGTAGCCCTAAAACTGGACCGTAACTTCCGCCAGTACTTGTTGCTGTGCTTAATTTAGTTAATAAACCCGCAGCTGTGTTACCTGAAGTTAATGCTGTTGGATTTATTCCTCCAATTAACTGAGTTAATGTCGATTGAATAGCACTTGATCCTTGTGTTTTTGCTTCTGTTGTAGCTGCAGTTTGTATTGCCTTTACATCTGTTTTAATTTCTTGAGCGTTGGCATTTAAAAAACTTGCAACAACCGCCACTGATAAAATAATTTTTTTCATTTTGATTTTTATTTTTTTCAAAGTTAATAATTTTTGTTTGAAATTATTTTTTTTAACGCTTCTTGTGATATCATTACTTGTATTTTAAACTACATTTGTAAAAAAAATAAGTAAAAACACTATGAGTACAGAAAATCAAATTCCAGAAGAAAAAGAAACTAGTTTTTTAGATAAATTAAAAAACACGTTTGAGGATATTAAAGATAAAGCAGAAGATGCTTTAGAATCAATAGAAGATAAAGCAGAAGATGTTTGGGATGCTACCAAAGAAACTGCTGAAAAAGCATGGGATTCAACCA
>CALMMX010000051.1 GCA_937868545.1 uncultured Bacteroidota bacterium | reverse complement strand
AATGACTTTTTTATTTAAAATTAAATATTAATATCAAAAATTGGTTAAAATAAAATGTGAAGTACTCACAAATTTAGAATAATTAACGATTTTTTTCAATTTTTTCACTCATTCAAAAGGGAACTGTGATAAATATATTAATTTAGTCCTCAAAAAAATAGCTATGGTACATTCTGAATTAAAATCTTATATAAACGACAATAAAGACCGTTTTTTAAACGAATTATTAGATTTATTGAAAATCCCTTCAATTAGTGCTAAGCCTGAGCATAAATCTGATATGGAAAAGACTGCTGAAGCTGTTAAACTTAGGTTAATAGAGGCAGGTGTTGATAAAGCTGAAATTTGCTCAACAAAGGGCTATCCTGTTGTTTATGCCGAAAAAATAATTGATCCATCAAAGCCAACAGTAGTGGTTTATGGTCATTATGATGTTCAACCAGCTGATCCCCTCAATTTATGGGATTCTCCTCCATTTGAGCCAATTATTAAAAAAACTGAAATTCATCCCGAGGGTGCAATTTTTGCTCGTGGAAGTTGCGATGATAAAGGGCAAATGTATATGCATGTTAAGGCTTTTGAAACCATGATAAAAACTAATACATTACCGTGTAATGTTAAGTTTATGATTGAAGGAGAAGAGGAAGTGGGCTCACCAAGCTTAGGTCCTTGGATTATTGAAAACAAAGAAAAACTAAAAGGTGATATTATTTTAATTTCAGACACTTCAATAATAGCAAATGATACTCCAAGTATTGATGCAGGTTTAAGAGGTTTAGCCTATATGGAAGTAGAAGTTACTGGGCCAAATAGAGATTTACATAGCGGTGTTTATGGTGGTGCAGTAGCAAATCCTATAAATATTTTATGCAAGATGATTGCATCATGCCATGATGAAAATAATCATATTACTTTACCTGAATTTTATAAGGATGTTGTTGTGTATAATAACGAAGATAGAGCTGAAATGGCAAAAGCTCCATTTGATTTAGAAGAATTTAAAAAAGATTTAAGCATTAATTCTGAACATGGAGAAAAAGGATTTTCATCAAATGAAAGAACAGGTATTAGACCAACGCTTGATGTAAATGGCATTTGGGGTGGTTATATTGGAGAAGGAGCAAAAACTGTTCTGCCTTCTAAAGCATTTGCAAAAATTTCTATGCGCTTGGTTCCAAATCAAAATTCTCATAACATAAGCGAAATCTTTACTAAATATTTCGAAAGTATAGCTCCAGAGTCAGTTAAAGTAAAAGTTACTGCACATCATGGAGGAGAACCTGTATTAGTGCCAAAGGACTCTAAAGGATATGTTGCAGCAAGTAAAGCTATGGAAGATGCTTTTGGTAAAAAGCCTGTTCCTACTTATGGCGGAGGTAGTATTCCAATTGTAGCATTATTTAAAAAAGAACTTAAAATGGATAGTATTTTGTTTGGCTTTGGATTAGATAGTGATGCTTTACACTCACCAAATGAGCATTATGGTCTATTTAATTTTTACAAGGGCATTGAAACAATTCCTTTGTTTTATAAGTATTATACAGCTTAGTTTTTAATTTAGTATTTTGTTTTTTAATAATTGTTGGATTCAAGCAGTTTATCCAACATACTATTATTGGTCTGTTTTAAGTTTAAATATTCAGTTTTATTGATAAAATTGATTTATAAATAATTAATGTAAAAGAGCGAAAATAATTTAAAATATAGCCCTAAAAATTCTTAAATTAGCCCTTTATTTTATTAAAAATATCATGGACAAATTTTCCTTTGTAGGTACTAGCGATGTTAATGCTATAGAACAATTATTTTTACAATATACACAAGATGCAAATTCCGTAGATGCATCGTGGAGAGATTTTTTTAAAGGCTTTGAATTTGCCCGTACTTCATACGAAAGTGATGGTGGTGCAATTCCTGAAAATGTATCAAAAGAATTTAAAGTAATAGGTTTAATTAATGGATACCGCCAACGCGGACATTTATTTACAAAAACTAATCCTGTTCGCCAACGTCGTAATTACGAGCCTACATTAGACTTACAAAATTTCGGTTTATCTGATAAAGATTTAGATACTGTATTTCAAGCAGGAAATGAAATAGGAATTGGTAATGCTAAATTAAAAGATATTATTAGTCATTTAGAGCATACCTATTGCCAAAGTATTGGTGCAGAATATTTGTACATGCGCGAACCTAAAGTTGTAAAATGGTTGCAAGAGCGTATGGAAAAATCGCGTAACACACCATCATTTAATAAAGATGAGAAGAAAACGATTCTTAAAAAATTAACTCAGGCAGTAGTTTTCGAAAATTATTTGCATACAAAATTTGTTGGTCAAAAACGTTTTTCATTAGAAGGAGGTGAGGCTGTAATTCCTGCAATAAATACATTAATGGAACATGGTGCAAATCTAGGTATTGAAGATTATGTAATTGGTATGGCTCACCGTGGACGTTTAAATGTGCTTACAAACATTATGAATAAAACGTATAAAGATGTTTTTACTGAGTTTGAAGGTAGACCAAGTGAAGATTCTTTATTTGATGGTGATGTAAAATATCATATGGGTTATTCTTCTGATCAAACAAGTGATGGAGGCAAGAAAGTTCACATTAGTTTAACACCAAATCCATCTCATTTAGAAACAGTAGCTCCAGTTGCGCAAGGAATAATTCGTGCAAAAATTGATAACAGACATAAAGGCGATAATTCAAAGGCATGTGCCATTGCCATACATGGTGATGCAGCTGTTGCAGGGCAAGGTGTTGTGTATGAAACTTTGCAAATGAGCCAATTAGATGGTTACAAAACCGGTGGTACTGTTCATTTTGTTATAAATAATCAAGTTGGTTTTACAACTAATTTCTTAGATGCTCGTTCATCTACATATTGTACGGATATTGCAAAAGTTGTTTTAAGCCCAGTATTCCATGTGAATGGTGATGATGTTGAAGCTTTGTGTTTTATATCAAAATTAGCTATGGAATTCCGTCAAGAGTTTCATCGTGATGTATTTATAGATGTGTTGTGTTACCGTAAATATGGTCATAACGAAGGGGATGAACCGCGTTTTACCCAACCATTATTATACAAAGCAATTGCTACTCATCCAAATGTAAAAGATATTTACGTAAAACGTTTAGGACTTGATGGTTCAGAATTAGCTACTGAAGCCAAAGCTATTGAAAATGCATTTAAAGCAGAGTTAGATCAAAATTTAGATGAAGCTAAAAAAGCTGAAACAGTAAAAATTACTTCGTTTTTAGAAGGCACTTGGAAAGGTGTGAAAATGGCTACTGAAAAGGATTTTGATGAATCTCCTAAAACTGCCATTGACGAAAAAGTATTTTTGGACTTAGCAAATAAAACTACAGAATTACCTAAAGATAAAAAATTCTTCAATAAAATACAAAAAGTATTTGATGATAGAAAAGCAATGATAACCAATGATAATTACGATTGGGCAATGGGTGAATTATTAGCGTATTCTTCATTAATGAAAGAAGGATATCCTGTTCGTTTTAGTGGACAAGATGTTGAGCGTGGAACTTTCTCTCACCGTCATGCAGTAGTTAAAATTGAAGATAGTGAAGAAGAATACACACCATTAAACAACATTGGTGCAGATGCTAAATTAAATATATACAATTCATTATTAAGTGAGTATGCTGTTTTAGGTTTTGATTATGGATATGCATTTGCTTCTCCAAATTCATTAACTATTTGGGAGGCTCAATTTGGAGATTTCTTTAACGGAGCTCAAATTATAATTGACCAATACTTAACATCTGCCGAGTACAAATGGCGCCGTATGAATGGCTTAGTGGTATTATTACCTCATGGATATGAAGGTCAAGGACCAGAGCACTCATCTGCACGTATGGAACGTTTTTTACAAGCATGTGCCGAAAATAATTTACAAATTGTAAATGCTACAACACCTGCTCAACAATTCCATGTAATTCGCAGACAATTAAAAAGAGATTTCCGTAAGCCATTAGTATGTTTTACACCAAAAAAATTATTACGCTACCCTTCTTGTGTTAGTAAGTTAACTGATTTTACAAAATCTAATTTTCAAGAAGTATTGGATGACAACCTAGATGCAAAAAAAGTGACAAGAGTAGCATTTTGTTCTGGAAAAGTATATTATGATTTAATAGAACGTAGAGAGAAAGAGGCATGTAATGATATCGCTTTTATTCGTTTAGAACAATTATATCCTTTCCCTCAAAAGCAAATTGATGCAGTATTAAAAAAATACAATAAAGCCACAGAATATCTATTTGTTCAAGAGGAACCAGAAAACATGGGGCCTTGGCGTTTTGTAGATAATAATTTAAGATCATTGAAATTGAAGTATGTTGGTAGAGAAGCAGCTGCTAGTCCGGCTACAGGATTTGCTAAGCGTCATGCACAAGAAAATGAAGAAATAATGACTAGTATATTTACTAAGGTTTTAGTGAAATAATAACTGTTTATAATTTAATTAAAAAAGGGTTGACTATATGTTTACCCTTTTTTTATGTTTTATAGTGAGATTATAATGAAAGTTGCTGTTTGTGTACAAAAAATGTTGTTTGTCACATAAATTATAATTTGAACTTAAGTGGATATACCTTTATATTAAATAATAAATTAATCTAAGAAATCATGAAAACAAAATTATTAATAGGTTTATGTACTTTGGTTTGGGCAGGAACTAGTTGCAAAAAATCTGATGAAAAAGATGCACTTAATATGTCGGGTATAGATGTAGCAAAAGCAACAAAATCTAACTATTTTTTTGAACCAAGAGTAATAGATAATGATGATGATGTAGAAATATTTATTAATCATAAATTATAAATAAAGCTCAAAGTTTTCTTTAAAAGTATTTTGCTATAATTAAATTTAATTTTTGAATTTATCATTTTGCTATTATTTGATTGAATTGTGCTATTGTTACAATTTAAATAAAATTAATATTGTTTTAAACTTTAAAACAATATAGCTATGTCAAATACAAAACCAACATTCAAAGTTCAATATGATAATTTCATTGGAGGAAAATTTGTACCACCTGTTAAAGGCGAATATTTTGATAATGTAAGCCCCATAGATGGCAAGGTGTTTACTAAAGCCGCACGATCTGGCAAAGAAGATGTTGAATTAGCATTAGATGCTGCGCATGCAGCTTTCGCAACTTGGAGCAAAACATCAGCAGCGTATAGATCAGGAATTTTAAATAAAATTGCTGATGTAATGCAAGCGCATTTAGATGAGTTAGCAGTTATTGAAACCATTGATAATGGTAAGCCAATCAGAGAAACTGTTAATGTAGATTTACCATTATGTATTGATCACTTCCGTTATTTTGCAGGAGTAATCCGTGCCGAAGAAGGTACCATTTCTGAGCATGATGAAAATACAGTAAGTATTGTGTTGCACGAACCTTTAGGCGTAGTAGGACAAATCATTCCTTGGAATTTTCCATTATTAATGGCGACTTGGAAAATTGCTCCAGCATTAGCAGCTGGCTGTACTGTGGTTGTTAAGCCTGCAGAGCAAACGCCTACGTCTATAATGTGTTTAATGGAATTATTAAAAGATGTTGTTCCTGCTGGAGTTATCAATATTGTTACTGGTTTCGGACCTGAAGCTGGTAAACCATTAGCCCAATCTCCTCGTATATCTAAAGTATCTTTTACTGGCGAAACAACTACTGGTCGTTTAATTATGCAGTACGCTTCAGAAAATTTAATTCCTGTAACGATGGAATTAGGTGGAAAATCTCCAAATATTTTCTTTCCTTCTGTAGCTGATGCAGATGATGACTTTTTTGATAAAGCAGTTGAAGGGGCAGTTTTATTTGCAGTAAATCAAGGCGAAGTATGTACTTGTCCTTCGCGTATTTTAGTGCACGAAAGCATTTACGATAAATTTATGAGTAAAGTTGTTGAGCGTACAAAAGCCATAAAAATGGGAAATCCTTTAGATAGTAGTACGATGATGGGCGCTCAAGCATCAAACGATCAGTACGAAAAAATTCAAACTTATTTGAAATTAGGTGTTGAAGAAGGCGCTGAATTGCTTTGCGGTGGTGATGTTCAAAAACTTGATGGTGATTTAGCTGGTGGCTATTACATTCAACCAACCTTATTTAAAGGGAATAACAAAATGAGAATATTTCAAGAAGAAATTTTTGGACCAGTTGTTTGCGTTACTACATTTAAAACAACAGAAGAAGCAATTGCTATTGCAAATGATACCCTGTATGGTTTGGGTGCAGGTGTTTGGACAAGAGATGCTCATGAATTATATCAAGTGCCACGAGCAATACAAGCTGGTAGAGTTTGGGTAAATTGCTATCATGCTTATCCAGCTCATGCTCCATTTGGGGGGTATAAAAAATCAGGTTTCGGAAGAGAAAATCATTTAATGATGTTAGGGCATTATCGTCAAACAAAAAATATGTTGATTTCTTACGATAAAAAGAAATTAGGTTTCTTTTAGTTAATTAAGGGCGTTTCCCTTCGGGTCGGGCTATTCGCTTCAATCTTTTTGTTCATACTTCACAAAAAGGATTTACACTTCTATCCCTAACGCAATATAAAAATAAATAAACAAACCAATAAGAACATTCCTTGTTGGTTTGTTTTTAAAATGCAACTATGATTAAACGTGTAACCATAAGCTCCGAAGCCATTGAGGTAGTGAACGATTTAAAAAAACGTTTTGGTGAATTAATGTTTCATCAAAGTGGCGGTTGTTGCGATGGCTCACAACCAATGTGTTTTGAAAAAGGTGATTTTAAAGTGGGGAATAGTGATGTTTGTATTGGTAGTATTGAAGGGTGTGAATTTTGGATGAGTAAAGATCAATTTGAATATTGGCAATTCACACAGTTAAATATTCATATTTCAAAAGGCAGAGGTTCAAGTTTTTCATTAGAAATACCAATGGGGTTGAGGTTTTTAACACAGTCAAGATTATTTACGTCAGAAGAACTTGCCAATTTAGAACCGCTAATTTTTGTAACCGATTAGTTATTGTTTTTTATGAAGCAATTGCTGGTATTGTTTAGGTGTAATGCCTTCGTAGTGCTTAAATAATCTAATGAAATAATTACTGTCTTCAAAGCCAGCTTCATAAGATACATTTTTGATATACACATCTTTATTTGCTAAATAGCGCTTGGCTAATTTTATTTTTTCTAAAATCACAAATTCAACTGGACTAATCCCTAATTCGTTTTTAAATAAGCGATACAAGCTAGATGTACTTAAACCTGTTTTTTTTGCAATTTCTTTAAGTTCTATTTTGTTGCCAATGTTTTCTCTAATTATTGAAATTAAATGCAGTAGTGTTGGATTAGAAATTTGACTTGTATCTTCTGAAACCCCTTTAAGCGTTTGAGATTGGATAATTTTCACAAGCAATTCTTGAAGGGATAAGTCGGCAAGCGTGTCTTTAAAAATAGAAGTGCTTTGGCAAATGTTAATAATTTTATTTATCAGTACGGCCATTTCTTCATTGTTTTCAAAATAGAAATTAGTTGCATCCAATTGCCAAAAATTCTTGTTTCCTTCTTTAGGATATTTCTCGTTTAAAAAATTTAAAGTGTCAACAATTTTTTTATTATCAATTGCTAAGGCTAAACATTGGGTAGGGTTATCAAAAGTTGCTTCCGGAAAATCTATTTTCATTTCTACATTAGAAGGAATTATAACAGATTCACCAGGTAAATAATCAAATCCTTCCTTGTCAAATAAGTGCATAACCTTTTTTCCTTTTAGCATACTTGTAACCACTAAATCAGAAAATTGTAATGGCACTAATGCCGATTTTTGATAGGTTTCAAATAAATTGAGTTCACAATTTTCTAAATTATAAATCGTCCTGTTTTCTACAAGTGTTTTAAGCAATTTTTCATTGGTTAAATTTGGAGATATAGGAACTTTTTTATTGGACAAGATGTTTCTTTATTTAAATATACAACACTTGCAGTAAGATCTATTGCAACAAACCATTTCCAACTATCAATTTTTTTATGTGCTATTAAAGTGGTAGCCACAATGCTAAATCCAGCAATTATTGAATCTATTATTGGAAAGTCTG
>CALMMX010000050.1 GCA_937868545.1 uncultured Bacteroidota bacterium | reverse complement strand
ATAACCAGTATAAATGTATTCCATTTTTGCTACAGGCAATAATTCATCTCCAGTAAAACTAACTTTTGCTTTAATTGTACTGTTACTTAAAGCATTATCTGTTGGGTTAATAGTTTTTACTTTAGAAATTGCTGCAACAACACCTGCAACATCAGTTTCTTTAACAAATAAACCTTTTGTATTAGTAAAAACAGCTGGAGGGAAACCAATACGACTATAATAATTAGAAGCAGCAAGGTATTTTCCTAATGAAGGATAATATAAAATAACATCTTCTAAATGTTCGTAGCCTTCAAAACTGCCATCAAATGCAATTTTAAAACGATTACTGGTAAATACAAGTTCACAAGTTAATCCTAATTGTTTTGATGCTTCGTAAAATACCTTATTTAATAAATAAGCATTGATGATTTTTTTACTTATTGCTTTTTCAACAGTTAAATCATTTGGTGCATCATCTGAAAAAGTGATATTCTTTTTAAAATAAGTTTCAAACTCTGCAATTTTATCATAATCAGTTGATTTTTTTAGTGCTCCTGATTTATCCAATATTTTTGATATTGCTTTAATATCATCTTTTTCTGTACAACGGTAAGATTTTAACAATTCATCACCAACTGTATTCCAAGTATAAAACTTTGCCTTAGATTTCTCAGTATTATAACGCAAATGGTAATCAAAACGTTGTTCATTAGCATCATCTGCCGAATATTTTTCAGATTCAAACTCTTCAATTAACATTGCTTTTGCAGTTAAATGGTTTGTTTTCACATCATTTGTATCTTTTATAAAATCAGGAAAACCGTTATAACTTTTTAATTCGAAAATTAAATTTTTAGGAGTAATAAAATCAACCTCAACATTTAATTGTGGGAAGCTATATTGTAAATTGTATCCTCCATAAATTTTCACATATTTTTTTGATGTATATATTACTTCAATATCAGAGTTTGGTTCTACACCTTCAAATGCAAAAATTGTAAATGGTCCTTGATTTTCTAAATTATCAATTTCTTTAATGTTTGATTTATCGAGATTTATAACTTTACCTGCAGCAGTAATACAACGTGCTCTTAAGTCAATCATTTCAATAATACGAGCTGTTGATATATACATTTTATTTTTTGCCTCAACACCTTTGTCGGTATTAATATGAGTTTTAACATGTACAGTTTCAAACAAACTTAACTCATTATTAGAATCATAGGCATACTCTAAAATATGCTTATTTTTTAAAGTGAAATAATCAAATTTTTTGTATTTTTCTTCTACTGCTGTATTTACAGGAGATCTTTCCCAATCGTAGTTTAAATATAATTTTGATTGAGCAATAACTAAATTCCCAATTACAAGAATTGATAATGTTATAATTTTTTTTAGCATATTATTTTGTTTTTAAAACTACTATTTGTTGCGCTTGATTTTGATATTCTTTTACAAAGGCATTCCAATTGGGAATTTCAGAAATTGGAATTAACAGCGTATTAATTGTTATTTCTACCGTGTTTACAATTTGGTTTCCTTTTTTTTCGTACTTAACTTTTAATTGATAATCTTTCTCGTTTTTCTCAAAGTTATCTGGTAAAACTGAAACCACATAATTATTAGGGATATTTAACACCTTAACATATTTATGAATATTCTTATAATCAATGTCATAAGGAGTTACGAATGTTTTGTCAAGATGATACAGTTCCGTATTTTTTTCGATACTTAAATTAATATATAATTCATCACCAATTTTTTTTGAATAGTCTTTTATTTTAAAATCAAAGCTGAATTGTGAACAGGTATCACTAAACTCAATTTGTTCTTTAATATTTTCTATAAAAAATTTATTGCTCCCTTTTTCAAACTCGTCTTTGTAATATTCTGTTTTTTTTAATTGCGACATATTTGCAATTTTTTCGATGTAATCAATACGATTATACCCGTAATAATAATTTTTACAAATACCATTAATTTCTCCATTATCAATGCTAATAAATGTAGAATCGAGCAATACATTTTTATGAGGAGGCATAACGCTCACATAAGCAGTATCTAAAAATGTTTCCGTTGTTCCTATAAGCCCTTGCTTACCTTGAGTAAAACCAGAAGGACTACCAAACTTAACTTGTTTATCAGTTGCATCCAAGAAAATATAATTGCCATTTTTTTCTTTATAACAAGCAATCATATGATTATCAGTTAAAGGCGAAGGCAATTCAGTAAATGAATATGGTAAGTCTCTTGAACCAATCCATGTTAAATAAGCATCAATATTTTTATACCTAAGCATGCTGTATATTAAAAAAGCCATGTCTTTGCAATCACCATATTTTCTTTGAAAAACAAGCGATGCATCTCTTGGAACAAATCCACCTAAACCATCTTCAAAAGCCACATATTTTATATTTTTTTGCACCCAATAAAATATATTTTTTGCTTTATCTTTTTCTGAACTAGCACTACTAGTAATACTATCCGTAATATGTTTCAGAGTTTCATTTGTAATAGGAGCTAAATGCTTTATTAAACCAGAATACCAATT
>CALMMX010000049.1 GCA_937868545.1 uncultured Bacteroidota bacterium | reverse complement strand
AAACATCCAATGGAATCTGCACAATCATCTCACCTTTTAAACTAAACATAATAACTATTGTAAATAATAATGCAATTAATGTTATTGGTGATATAAAAGGCACAAACTTTGTCTGATACCAATCCAAGCCTTTTATCTTTACTAAAATCAATCTACTAAAAAAACCTGCTAAAAATGGAATACCTAAATAAATAAAAACACTTTGTGCAATTTGAGAAATACTAATAGGCACTTCTATGCTTTTTAATCCCAATAAATGAGGTACTTTTGTTAAATAAAAATATGAGTAGGCAGAATATAATAATACCTGCAAAATACTATTTACACCAACCAAACCTGCAATATATTCTCTATTACCTTCTGCCAATTCGTTCCAAACGATAACCATTGCAATACAAGGAGCAATACCTATCAAAATCAAACCAGTCATATAATCAGGATAATCCTTTAAAAATAAATAGGATAAAACAAACATAAAAGCTGGCGCAATAATCCAAGTGATAAATAATGAAATAAATACCAACCGCAAGTTTTTAAATATTTGAGGTATTTTAAAATAATCAACTTTTGCTAGTGGTGGATACATCATTAATATTAATCCAATTGCTAAAGGAATATTTGTAGTTCCGTTTGAAAACGAATTAATAAAAGTTGCACTATTTGGTATAAAATAACCAATTAAAACTCCTACCAACATTGCAGAAAAAATCCATAAGGTTAAATACCTATCTAAAAAGCTCAATTTCTTTCTATTAGCAGCTGGGGCACAATTTAAATTTGACATACTTTTTTATTTTGCTATTTTAGAAAATACATACAAGCACTCTTGGGCTATTTGCAAACTCCTTTTATTATACATTTCATCTTGCAATGGAGTATTATCAAAGACTTTTGGATCTTGGTAGGTTGTAGCAATTTTAAATTCTACTCCTGGTATAAACGGACAATTTTCTTCTGCATCACCACAAGTCATAATTGCAGCAAAATTATTCTTTGGATTTTCATCAGCACTATAAACTTTAGAAAAACAAATAATTGGCTCAGAATGTAAATCATAAAAAACATGATATAATGAATTACTACTTTCATTAATACACACTACTTCAAATCCCACTTTACTTATTGCATTTATAGCATTCATATTAAAGGCTGTAGCTTCAGTTCCTCCCGAAAATGTAGTTATGTTTTTTATCCCATAATATTCTGCAGCTACCTTCGACCAAATTTGACCAAAATGACTCCTACGAGAATTGTGAGTACATATATAAACCAAATTAATCTCTTGATGGTGATTAATTTTATCTTGAATATAATCGGATAGTTTCCCCAACAAATGTTTCCTTTCATCAGAAATATCAGAGAAATCAGAAATTAATTTATCACAAACTACTTTTATCTTTTCAATCATAACACTATACTAACAACATCTACCACCAGGTGTGCAACAGCTCTGCGTATCATTTTGCAAATCACTTAATTTCACTTTTAATTTTTCTGGTGGAATACCACATTTATCCGTAGCCAAACAATTTGTTTGTTTCGCAAGTAATAAAAAATCAGTTCCATTAAACCCTAATTCATATTTACCAATAGTTTCACTTTGACATTCTACTTCTATTTCTGAATCTTCAATTTTCAAAACTTTTTCAGAAAGCTCAATGATACTAAGTAATTTACTAGGAGCTAACCTGTGATCAAAATCATTTGCCTCCCATAATTGAAAGTTAACAACATTCTCTGTTCTAACTACTCCACCACAATCTATAAAATGTTTAGTAATTTGTCCCACCTCAGTTACATGAAAATGTTGAGGAACTATAGTTCCATTAGGTAGTATAAAATTCACACTAGGCAAATTTATTAACTGTTTTTTTACTTCTGATAGTTTCATCGTATTTTTTATTATCGTGTTATTACGTTTAATCAAGTTATTTTTTTAGCAACATTTATTTTTATTAGCATAAGAAGTAAATAATGAATTTAAATATCCTTTTGCTAATTCCCATTCCTTTTCATCAATACAATAGCAAACCTTAACGCCATCAATATCACCTTTAATTAAACCCGCTTCTTTTAATTCCTTTAAATGCTGTGAAACTGTGCTTTGCGACAATGGCAGTTCATCAACTATATCGCCACAAATACACGACTGCTTTTTTATGAGCAAATTTAAAATTGCAATTCTAGCAGGATGAGCAAGCGCTTTAGCGTACTTTGCAATTTTATTATCTTTAATTGTAAACTCTTCTATTTTAGTTAGCCCCATAATTAATCGTAAAATTACGATTAAAATTCATTAAAAACATAAATATTTAAAAAAATATTAAGATTCTAATATTTTCTTAAGATTTGTTGCTGTTTCATTCATATCTTTCAATAACATGTTCTTAAGCATTGGCAACATAATATTCATAGGGTAAGGGGTTGTTGAACTAAATGTAGTAATTACTTTAGTTTGATTTTGTGCAACAGTTTGTGTACTTGTTTTAGAATAACTTACTCCTTTAAATGGTTTTTCGAAACGTAATTCAAT
>CALMMX010000048.1 GCA_937868545.1 uncultured Bacteroidota bacterium | reverse complement strand
TTTAACCTAAAAAGCAAAAGCCCCTAAAATCAATGACTCTAGGGGCTTTTTGCGGTCCGGACGGGACTCGAACCCGCGACCTCCGCCGTGACAGGGCGGCATTCTAACCAGCTGAACTACCGGACCAACACCATTTCTTTCGATTTGGGATTGCAAATTTATAACATTTTTTTATATTTGCAAAACTTTTGTGATAATTTTCTAATATTTTTTAAAATTATTTAATTATCGCGATTTTTAACAATATTAACAGTATTCATATCTTAAAAGTAAATAGTGGCACGCACGTTGCATTTAAGATTAACAAACTAAAAATAAAATGAAAAAATTAATCACCATATTAGCTTCTGTAATTTTCACTACTTCTATTGCATTTGCTCAGGATCAAGACCCAAAAGCTAAACCAATTTTAGACGATTTAAGTAAAGCTACCAAAGCCTATAAAACAATTGTTTCTGAATATGTTTTTACAATTATTAGTAAAGAAAAAAAACAAATTGAAAAACAAACAGGAAAAGTACAAGTAAAAGGAAATAAATTTAAACTTGACATTCCAGGTAACGTAATAGTTTGTGATGGCAAAACACTTTGGGCACACAATAAAGATGCTGCAGAAGTTACTATTAAAAACTTTGATGCTACAAATGAAGACCAATTAAATCCTTCAAAGATTTTCACAATGTATGAAACTGGATTTAAATATAAATACGAAAAAGAGGAAAAAGTAGGAACTGCAACTTGTCATGTAATTACATTGTTTCCATCAGTAAAACCTGAAAAAAAGAAATTTCATACTGTAAAATTATATGTTGACAAAACTAAAAAACAAATGGTAAAAATGGTAATGTTAATGAAAGACGGCAGCACCCAAACATATGAAATTAAAGTTTTTAAAGCCAACACAGAACTTGCAGATTCTATATTTGTTTTTGATACTAAGCCTTTTAAATCTGATCAAATAACAGACGAAAGAGATTAGTCATGAATTTTGGGCTAATTGGAAAATCCGTCTCTCATTCTTTTTCAAAAGCTTATTTCCAAAAAAAATTTGCTGATCTAAATTTGAATGACTTTACATATCAAAATTTTGATTTATCAAATTTAGATTCTCTTTTAGGAATTATTAATGAATTTAAACTAAACGGTTTAAATATTACTAAACCATATAAAGAGGCTATAATGCCCTACCTTAATGAACTAGATGAAACAGCAAAAACTATTGGAGCAGTTAACTGCGTAAAAATTAAATGGGAAAATAATAAACCCTATTTAATTGGTTATAATACCGACTATTATGGTTTTGCTCAAAGTATAAAACCATTTTTAGAACCAATCCATCAAAAAGCCTTAATACTTGGAACAGGTGGAGCATCTAAGGCAATTTGCTACGCATTAAAACAAATTGGAGTTGATTATTATTTTGTAACAACAAGCAATAAAAATGGTTCTAATTATTTTTATTATAATGAACTAAATAATCATGTTTTAAACGCTTTTCATTTAATTATAAATTGCACACCTATTGGTATGTTCCCCAATGTTGAAGATTGTGTTGATATACCTTATGAGCATATTACGCACTCTCACCTACTCTTTGATTTAATTTATAACCCCGAAGAAAGTTTATTTCTAAAAAACGGAAAATTAAAAGGAGCAATTACTGTAAATGGATTAAATATGTTGAAATTACAAGCTGATAAAGCATGGCAAATCTGGAATAACTAATTTATATTGTGCTGTTTATGTCTAAATCCTTACAAACCATATTACTTTTAGCGGCTTCAAATAGCTTTATGACTATAGCATGGTATGGCCACTTAAAATTTAAAAATGTTGGTATTATTACAGCTATTTTAATTAGTTGGGGAATTGCCTTAGTAGAATATAGTTTAATGGTACCTGCAAATAAAATTGGAAGTAATATAAATGGTGGTCCATTTAATATGTTTCAATTAAAAATTATACAAGAAGTAGTTTCGATAAGTATTTTTATTTTATTTACATTATTATTTTTCAAAACTGACACTTTACGTTGGAATCACATTGTTGGTTTTTTGTTTCTAATTATTGCTGTTTATTTCTTTTTTAAGAAGTAAATTTAAAACGTAAATGAAAGAAGTTACTCAAATATTAACTGATTTAAAGCGTAAAATCTTTAAACCCATTTATTTTTTAAGTGGTGAAGAAGCTTATTATATTGATATGATAAGTGATTACATTGAGAAAAATGTATTAGATGAGAGTGAACAAGAGTTTAATCAAACCATATTGTATGGAAAAGATGTAGATATGAATACAATCATTTCTGCTGCAAAACGTTTTCCAATGATGAGTGAGCATCAAGTAATAATTGTAAAGGAAGCTCAAAATTTAAAAGAATTAGGGAAAGGTAATGGAGGAGATGATGAGGATAACGATTCTGAAACAACCTTAAAAAAATCGGCAACCACTTCAAATGCATTAGCAAGTTATATACAACATCCTCAAACTTCTACCATACTTGTATTTTGTTATAAATATAAAACACTTGACAAAAGAAGTGCTGTATATAAATCATTACAAAAAAATCATGTTTTTTTAGAAACAAAAAAACTTTACGAAAATCAATTACCAGAGTGGATTACCAATTTTACTCAAGAACAAAAATTTAAAATTGGACCAAAAGCATCCTATTTACTTGCAGAATATTTAGGTAACGATCTTGCTAAAATTACTAATGAAATAGAAAAGCTTGTTATTAATTTAAAAGAAGGTGATGAAATAACCACAGATTCAATACAAGATAACATTGGTATAAGCAAAGAATTTAATGTATTTGAATTGCAAGATGCGTTAGCAAAAAAAGACATACTTAAAGCTAATCGCATTATAAATTATTTTTCGGCAAATGAAAAAGAGCATCCTGCAGTAATGACATTAAGTTTACTTTATGGTTATTTTTCAAAAATTTTAATTTATCATTTTGCTTCAGATAAATCTAAATTTGCTGTAGCACAAACATTAGGTGTAAATCCGTTTTTTGTTGACGGTTATGTGAAAGCTGCACAAAATTATAGTACTGCCAAATTAAAAGACATCTTTAAATTTTTAAAAGAATATGATTTAAAAACAAAAGGCGTAAATAATAGTGGTATAGAAAATGGTGAATTAATGAAAGAATTAATTTTTAAAATTCTACATTAAACTTTTATTTCCCTTTAAATTCGGGTTTTCGCTTTTCTAAAAAAGCATTTACTCCTTCTTTATAATCATAGGTTTGAGCAGAAGCTACTTGCATCTTACCTTCTTCAATTAATTGTGAATTTAAATTATTAGTTAAACTATCGTTAAGTAAACGCTTGGTGTATCCAATAGCTTTTGTAGGCATATTGGCAAGGGTTTCTGCAATTTTTAATGACTCTTGCATAATTGTTTCTTCAGGAAATGCTTTATAAATCATTCCCATTTGTTGGGCATCCATAGCTGAAACTTTATCTCCTAACATCATTAATGCTGATGCTTGTTGAAATCCAATTAAGCGAGGAAGAAAAAATGTTCCACCACTATCAGGTATTAATCCAATTTTACTAAATGCTTGAATAAACGATGCTGCATGTGAAGCCAATACGATATCACACGCTAAAGCTATATTTGCACCTGCACCAGCTGCAACTCCATTAACCAAAGCAATAAAAGGTTTTTCTATTTTTCTAATTCTTAAAATTATTGGATTATAATGTTCCTCTACAATTTTTGTAATTCCTGGTCCACTTTCATCCAACGCTTCTGATAAATCCTGACCTGCACAAAATGCTTTTCCAGCACCTGTCAATAAAATTGCTCTTACCTCATCATTTGCTTCTGCATCATCAAATGCTTTTTGCAGTTGAAAAGCCATTTCTCTGTTAAAGCTATTAAATTTATCTGGGCGATTTAAAGTAATAAGCATTACTTTATTTTTTAATTCAGTAGATACAAAACTCATTTTAATAAAATTTAAATATTTGGCTAATGTCCGATTTATTTTTTTGAAAATGAAATTTCATACTTAGTTCCATTTCCATTACTTTCAAAAATACACTTCCCATTAATCTGATCAATTAAACCATCAATTATATCCATTCCCATCGATTTCTTTTCAATTTTCTTTTTATCAAACCCAACTCCATTATCTGTTATAGTTAACGATACCTTATTTTTAGTTTCATTAAACGCAAGTTCAATTACACCATTTTTATTTTGAGTAAAAGCGTGTTTATATGAATTAGTTATGAGTTCATTTACAATGAGTGCTAATGGTAATGCAAATGAAATATCAATATGAACATCTGAAATTTTTCGAATTATTTCAATTTTAGAATTTGAATCGTACACTTTTGCTAAATAATCAATAATTTGACTTAAATAATCTTTAAAATTTAAAGATGAATACGATTTTGATTTATAAATTAATTCGTGTACAGAGGCTATAGAATCAAGTCTGTTTCTGCTTTCTAAAAACAAATCTTTATGGTAATTATCAGTAGCTTTTTCGCTTTGCATATTTAATAAACTAGCTACAATACTTAAATTGTTTTTAACTCTATGGTGCAACTCTTGTAATAATATTTCTTTTTCTTTTATAGCTAATTCAAGAATGCCTTTTACATTTTGTTTATTGTAACTTTCTATGGTTAATGAAAGCATTTGGGCAGCAACTAGCGCAAATTTTTGCTCTTGCAAAGTCCAAATACGCGGAGCACCCACATTTTCAAAACAAATTACACCAATCATTTCGCCTTCAATTCTTACTGGCACATCCATTAATGATTGTATATCAAGAGGTTTTAAATAAAATTCAAATAATTCAGCTGTTTTTGTTTCAGTAAATGTGTTGGATGTAATAATTATTTTTTCAGTTTCGAACAAACTAAAATAAAATGGCATCGCTATTCTTGGGAGCGCACTTTGTGGAATTAACTCGTTTTTACGTGCATCAAAATTACCAATACATTGAATCTCATTTTTATTTTCATCAAATAACCATGCATTAACACGTGTGGTACTCATTGCACGTGAACAAGATTCTAATAATTCATAAATAGCCTCCGTAATTTTACCATCCCTAATTTTACGTGATTTTGATAAATTTTCAATTGTGACACTCTTTTTAATAATATCACGCCTTACAATTTGTTGCTGTGTGTTATCTCTTAAATAAAACACATATAATTTCTCTTGTGTACTTTCATCAATTTGAAAATACAACCTAAAGGCTACATTAATAAAATTTCTTGTTTTATGTAAAAAATTTTCGGTACTAAACCATTCATCATGCCTTTCGGCTATTACAAATGCTTCTTGTAACGAAAAATGTTTATTTAAAAACATTTTTTCAAATCCCATTTCGGAGATTTCAGTTGAATTATACCCTAATAAATTTTCAATTTTGTTACTACAAAAAATCAGTTTTTTTTCTGAATTAAGTATTAAAATATGCTCAAGAAAATTATTAATAATATTAGTTAGGAACCTTTCATTTTCCATAATAAACCTTTTAGCTAATGTATAACTATTTTGGTAATAAAAAAAAAGGCTTTAGTCGAAAAATTCTAAATGCATTTAAAGTAATCAAATGGCTCTAAACAATCTTGACATTGATAAAGCGATTTACAAGCAGTGCTTCCAAATTGAGATATTAGTTTTGTGTGTATTGATTTACATTGTGGGCAAGCTATTACTTTCTCTTTACCTGTTAACCAACTTTTATCTTCGGTAGTGTGCTCTGGTGGAGCAATTCCATATTTTCTAAGTTTTTCTTTTGCTTCAGAGGTAATCCAATCGGTAGTCCAAGGTGGAGAAAAAATAGTTTTTATTTCAATGTTTGTAAATCCATTTTCAGAAAGTTTTTTTCTTACATCATCTTCTATTTGTTTCATTGCGGGGCAACCGCTGTACGTAGGCGTAATTTTTAAACTTATGCTTGTTTCATTAAGTACTTCTACTTGCCTAATAACGCCAAGTTCAATTATTGATATGACCGGAATTTCTGGATCAGGAATTTCTGAAAGGAGTGATACTATTTTTTCTTTAGTTAGCATTAAAAAATTATAAAATAAAAATTGCTCCTATAATCATAATTACAATAATTACAATATACTGCCAAATATCAACAAAATAAGGTGATAGCTTTTTCCAAGATTCTTTAATGCTCATTTATTTCTTTCTTTTAATTAACTCACACTTTTAAAAAAAGTACTAATTACCATTTAGCATTT
>CALMMX010000047.1 GCA_937868545.1 uncultured Bacteroidota bacterium | reverse complement strand
ATCTTCAATTTCTTCACCTTTTTCAATTCCGCCTTTAGGCAAATCCCATTTTTTTAATCTATATATAAATAGGAATTTGTTATTTTCTTCAATAAGGCCGCCAGCTGCATAAATAATTTTAAATACTTTTTTTAGTTTTTCTAGTCCAATTTCAATTGATTCGGTTTCAAAAACCAATAAATCAATGGTAGAATTGATGAAAAGTGAAAATAGGAGTTTTATTTGCTTCTTTTTTAAATTATCAATTTCTATGGAATTTTCATTTTCTGATGGTTCTGTTTGAAGAATTATTTTTTTCGACAAATAATATAATGTAATGTTCATAAATAGATGTAATTAGTATTGAATAAGCTATTATTTTTACGCCCCTATGATTATGACTCCATTTGACGATTCAGCCCTTAAAATTGCTGAATTTTTATTACAAATCAAAGCAATAAAATTGCAACCCGAAACTCCCTTTACATGGGCAAGTGGTTGGAAATCTCCTATTTATTGCGATAACAGAAAAACGCTTTCTTATCCATCTATCCGTACGTTTATACGCCAACAATTTGTGAGCTTAATTAACGAAAAATACGGAATGCCTGATGCAATTGCTGGTGTAGCTACTGGAGGTATTGCTATTGGTGCTCTTGTAGCTCAAGAAATGGGTTTACCATTTGTATATGTTAGAAGTGAAGCAAAAAAACACGGTCTAACAAATATGATAGAAGGTGTAATAGAAAAAGATCAAAAAGTTGTAGTTATTGAAGATTTAATTTCTACAGCAGGTAGTAGCCTTAAAGCTGTTGAAGCATTAAGAGAGCATGGTTGTAATGTAAAAGGTATGGTTGCTATATTTACTTATGGTTTTGATACAGCTACAGAAACTCTTAAAAATGCAAACTGTTCTACAAATACATTATGTGATTATGAAACGTTAATTAAAGTAGCGGTTAAACATAATTATATTACTGAAAATGATTTGGAGTCGCTAAAAAAATGGCGCGAAAGTCCTTCAACTTGGAAACAATCTTAATTATTTAACGTGGCTTATTTTAGTTTATTAAGTAAAACACATTCTACTAAAACACCTACCGATGTTTTGTATGATTTTATGTGTGATTTTAATAATTTCAAAGATTTACTTCCAACAGATAGAATCGAAAATTTTACTTGTACTGCAGAGCAATGCTCATTTGGAATTAAGGGCTTAGTTCCTTTAACTATAAAAATTAAGGAATACGCGCCAAAGAAAAGAATAACTTTCGAAACTTTAGGTTTAGCAAAATTTGTGTTTACTCTTCATATTCATTTTTCCGAAAATCAAACAGAACATGTCCAATTAGAAGGTGATATGAATCCATTTATTAAAGTAATGGCAGAAAAACCACTTACTGAGTTAATTGATACAATGGCTTTAAAGTTGAGTTTATTAGAATTGGCTTAGTATTTATTCTACAATTAAATTAATTTTCATTCTAATATCAATAAGTGGCCTATCATCTTTATTAATATTAGCTTTTGCAATTTCATCAATTACTTCTAAACCTTCTATTACTTCTCCAAAAATGGTATAGTTATTATCTAAATGTGGTGTTCCACCAATGCTTTTATAAATTTGTTCCTGTTCTTTAGTAAAAGTATACCTGTTTAGTTTTAAGTATTCTGTATTAGTATAATTAAATTGTTTTTTGTTTAAATATTCTAAACTATCTTGTTTTGCAAAGCCAGTAAGTTTGTTTATTCTAGCTTTCATGTTTTTGTTTGATGGAATTTCGTAAAAAATGGTTGTTAAACTATCTATTAATTTGTTATTAATTCTTTTTTCAAATTTTAATAATTCTTCATCGGTTCTTACTTTGCCCTGAACAATATAAAATTGGCAAGCAGATGAGGCTTTACTAGGATTTATATCATCTCCATTTCTGGCTGCACAAAGCATTCCTTTTTTATGACATAATTTTTTTGTGATTTCAGCAGGAATAGTGTAATTCAAATCCCCATCACCTAGCAGTTTTATAGGTTCAGCATGTTTGCTTTCAGGGTCGCCACCTTGTATCATAAAACCCTCTATTATTCTATGAAATAGTAAACTATCGTAAAAATGATTTTGTACTAATTTTATGAAGTTGGCTTTATGCAATGGCGTTTCTTCAAATAATTTTACTTTCATTTTCCCAAAAGAAGTTTCAATGAGTATGGTTTCTTTAGAGAAAGTTTGAGAAAATGCCTTTTTACTAATTAAAAAGAGCATTATACTCAATAGTACTATTTTATGATACATCTTATTGTTTTTTTTAGTATTTTTGGAATACAAATTAATAATTAATCCTATGAAATTAAAATTTTTTCTATCAACTTTTATTATTGCTTGTTTTACACTAGTATTTTCAAGCTCTTGTGAGAAAAAAACAGATTGTAAATTAACTGTGATAACAGTTGATTCTTTGGGTGCACCTTTAGCGGGTGTAAGTGTGAAATTATTGGCAAATGTTAAAACTAGTTCTGGCGCAACTGTTGAGGCTGATTTAAAGGCAGAAGGTGTTTCTGATGCTAGTGGCACTAGCACTTATACTTTTAAATTACCTGCAATTTTAGATATTAATGCAGCAATTGGTACTAAAAAGGGAGTTGCCATTATTAAATTAGAAGAAGGTAAAACTGTAGATAAAACAGTAACTGTAAAATAAATAAGATATTTTAATATCAATCAATTTTTAAATCCCTTTCACTAGGGATTTTTTATTTAATATAAAACTTAATTATGCAATCATTATGTATAGTTAATACAATTTCAATTAATGCAAAAACTGAGCAAGTATGGGATGCATTAATAAATCCCCAAAAAACAAAAATTTATATGTTTGGTTGCGAAACTGTATCTGATTGGAAAATTGGAAGTGAGCTATTATGGAAAGGCAATTATAATGGTGTTGATATGGTATTTGTAAAAGGTCATATTGTTGCCTTTGAACCTAACGTGAAATTAGTTTACACAGTATTTGATCCAAACTCAACAATGGAAGATATTCCTGAAAATTATTTAACTGTAACATATGAGCTTAGCCAAAATGGTAATGTTACCGAATTAAAAGTAACTCAAGGAGATTATTCTAAAGTGGCAGAAGGTGAAAGACGCTATAAAGAATCTTACAACAATGGTGAAGGCTGGAACCCGATTTTAGTTCAAATAAAAAATGTATCTGAAAGTAATTAAATTTGCTTAAAAAATAGCCCCACCATTATGCGCAATAAATTAAGTATGGATGATTTAGGAAGAATGAGTTCAGATGAATTTAAACTTGCTAAAAAAAATAAAGTAATACTTGTATTAGATAATATTAGAAGTCTTAATAATGTTGGCTCAGCATTTAGAACTGCTGATGCATTTTTAATTGAGGCCATTTACCTTTGTGGTGTAACAGGTACACCGCCTAATAAAGAAATTGAAAAAACGGCTTTAGGAGCAACGGATACAATAGCATGGAAGTATTTTGAAACTACTAGTGAAGCAATTACTGAATTAAAAAATAATGAATATTACATAGCCTCTGTGGAGCAAGTTAAAAACAGTGTTATGCTAAATGATTTTGTAAAGCCAGAAAAATCTATTGCTTTGGTATTTGGCAATGAGGTATATGGAGTGGAGCAAGATGTAATTGATGCTAGTGATGCATGTATTGAAATTCCACAGTTTGGAACTAAGCATTCCTTAAATGTATCAGTAAGTATTGGTATAGTTTTATGGGAAATACTAAAGCCATAGTTTTTGGTAGAAATAAAATTAATTAAAGGTAATTTCGGTAAATGACCATTTACATAAAACCATCAAAAGTTAAAGGTGTAATTCTCGCACCAAGTTCAAAAAGCTACATACAAAGAGCTATTGCTGTAGCCTTATGTTCGCAAGGTACTTGCACCATAAATGGTTATACAAAAAACAATGATAATGAAACAGCTCTTGAAATTGCAAAAGAATTAGGAGCATCAATTTTAGTAAGAAAAAATAAATTAATAATTGATGGTATAACTCCTTCAAAAAAGCAGGTTGCAATTAATTGTAATGAAGCTGGTTTGAGTGCTAGAATGTTTGCACCCGTTGCATCGCTTTTGTATAAAAAAGTAACTATTAATGGTTCAGGGTCATTGTTAAATCGTCCATTTTATATGGTGGAAGATGCCTTAACTGCCTTAGGGAAAACGGTTAAATCTAATGGTGGAAATTTGCCATTAGAAATAACTGGTAGTTTTAAAAACAAAGAAATTACTATTGATGGCTCCGAAACGTCGCAATTACTTACTGGTTTATTAATTACTTTGCCTCAATTAAAATTCAACTCTGTAGTACTTGTAAGTAATTTAAAAAGTACTCCATATATTGATATGACTATTGATGTGTTAAGAAAATTTGGAGTAGTAATTTCTAATCAAGATTATAAAACATTTTTAATTGATGGGAATCAACGCATTAAACCAACTAAATATACTGCCGAAGGAGATTGGAGTGGGGCGGCTTTTATATTGGTGGCAGCTGCTATCAAAGGAAATGTGCTTGTAAATGGATTGTATAAAAACTCTTTACAAGCTGATAGTAAAATAGTTGAGGTTTTAAATTTATGCGGGGCAAATGTTCATTTTACTAAAAAAGGAATTTATGTTTCGAAAAATAAATTAAAAGCATTTGAATTTGATTGCACCAATTGCCCCGATTTATTTCCTGTGTTGGCAGCACTTGCCATTAATTGTAATGGAACTTCTAAAATTAGTGGTACAAATAGATTAATAAATAAAGAAAGTAATAGGGCAAATAGTATAAAAACAGAATTAAAAAAATTGGGTGTTGCTATTAAGGTTACTAATAATTGTATGACTATAG
>CALMMX010000046.1 GCA_937868545.1 uncultured Bacteroidota bacterium | reverse complement strand
GTAATTGGTGTAAGTATGGAGAAACTCCTTCAGTACAGGTGCTTGGCTTAAAAGTAAACTATTGTAAAAATGCTTTAATTGTTACAACCTATGGAAGAGGTGCTTTTGAAGTTAGTCTTCCTTTTCAAGATGTCCCATCTACCGATATAACTGGTACTCAAACATGGACAACACCTCATCATTTTCCAAATACATCGCTTACAATTAAGTCAAATAGTACCCTTACAATAAATAATACTTCTTGTTTTTTTGGACCAAATAGTAGATTAATTGTTGAAAAAGGCGCAAAATTAGTGGTTAACAATTCAACACTAAATTCAGAATCTTCTTGTAATGGTTATTTATGGCCAGGAATTGAGGTACAAGGTGATATTAATACAAGGCAAGTTATTACTAGTGGTCGTGATGTAAATCACGGTTACGTTATTTTACAAAATAATGCTACTGTAAAAAACGCACATTACGCACTTCAAAACATGGTTGCTAATGGCCAGAATATTGATTGGAGTAAACTTGGCGGAGGAATTGTACGTTGTACAAACGCCAAATTTATTAATTGCCAAAAAGCTGTGCAATTTATGCCTTACACAAATCATAATGCACTTGGTAATATTGTAAATGATTTATCATATTTCACTTCATGTCAATTTTTAACTGACGCTGTAACAGCGTCCCATAATTTTTTACCTGAAACACATGCCGCTTTTTGGTACACAAAAGGAATTAATTTAACCGCAAATACATTTAAAAACTTAACGCCTAACGCTTACCCAGTTGAATCTAGAGGTTCGGGGGTTATCAGTTATGATGCTAGCTACGATGTTGTTCGGTCTTGTAATCCAGTTAATGCAACAACAGGGGCATGTGCAGGACCGCAAAACGTGTTTGAGAATTTATACTATGCTATTGATGCCAGCGCTAGTTTGCCAACGGCTAGTGTGCGTATTATTGATAATGTATTTACAAATAATCATCGTGGTGCGGTTTTGCATGCTGTTGAATATGCACAGGTAATGAATAACACCATGAGTATTGGTGATTCATATAATGATGCTTCATCGGCAGCTGTTGCGCCTTGTGGTATATATTTAGATGGATGTGATGCTTATGTGGTACAAAACAATACGCTTAATAATGCTTCAGGTTCATCAAATACATTAGATTTTGGTATTATTGCTAGTTACAGTAATAATAACCCTAACGAGCTACGCCAAAATACTTTTAGCGATATTGCAGTTGGTATACAAGCTCAGGAAAATAATAATGGCTTACAATTAAAATGTAATAAATTTATAAACGGAACTCTGAACACTGCCGATGTTAAAATATTAGGGCAAGCAACCCAAGGTTCTATTGCTCAACAACAAGGTGCATGTCCATTCTCGCCAGCTAATTCAACATCATTGCCTGGGAATGAATTTAGTCATACTTGTTCTGCAGCCCAAGATTTAACTGCTAGTAATGCAGCTTATCAGGTAACCTATAATACAAGAACATTTGTTGGTGCCGAAACTCCACAGTCAAGTTGCTATAATACAAGTTTTTATAATGTTAATAGCTGTATAAACCCGGGCACGGGACCGGCTTGTCCAGCAACAACTGGTGGTAGTGGTGGCGGACTTAACCCTGTGCAGTTACGTTTAGCTATTAAAAATAGTAAACAAGACATTAATAATTTAGAACAACTGTTAGCGTCTGGTAATAAGCCAAATTTGTATACTGCTATTAATAATGGTAACGATAATAATGTAAACACTAAGTTATTACAAAAAAGTCCTTATTTAAGTGATTCTGTTTTACTAGCGTTTTTAAATCATTTACCACTGTTTACAGAAGCTACATTAGTTAATGTATTAGTCGCTAACTCCCCTTTAAGTGCACAAGTTCTAAAAATTGCCTTTTCACTAAATTTAAGCTTAAGTGCTTTAAATACGATAAAAAATGCGCAAGTTGGAACCAGTCAAAGAACTTACACAGAAGCTAATTTAGCTTACGAAAAAAATCAATTGATTATTAATTATAATAATCAATTAAGTTATGTGTTAAACGACAAAGACAATGAGGCTCGTTTTGATAGTTTAGTATTAAAATACGACTTTGCTATTAATCCAAAAAGCAGGGGCTTATTGGCGGGGGCTTTAATTGATCAACAAAAATATAACCAAGCTCAAGTTCAATTAGATAGTTTGCAAAGTACCGACCCACAATTATCTAATTTTTTAGCTCAGTTAATGCAGTTGCGACAAATCGTAAATCAAATACAAGGTTATAGCGGCAATATTAAGCAAAGCATGGATAGCTTACGATTAAATAGGCCAGCTGCTTTAGCAGTAAAAGCTCAAGCTTTATATAATAGCATATTTAAAAAGCCGTTTGGGGAACAAATTTATTTAACGCAAGCACAACACAATAATGCAGCAAGAATTGCACAAATTGCTAAAGTTGAAGCGCAAATAGAAAACAGTATTATAGTTTTCCCTAATCCTACTAATAACCAAATTACTTTTATGTTTGGTAAAGAGAAACAAAAAAACTGTACTATTGAAATATATAATGCGAATGGGCAATTAGTAAAAAATATGGGTGTAGCTTTTGATAATGAAAGTGTAAGTGTTGAGATGCAGGATTTAAAAGATGGTATTTATTTTTACAGAATATATGATAATGAAAGACAGTTAAAAGCTGGTAAAATAGTTTTAATTAAATAATATGAAAACATTGGCGCAAATAGTAATATTTGTGCTTTGTTTTTGTTCAATAAATTACAAAGCACAAGTATATTTCAATAATAGATATGATACCTATAGTAGCTGTGATGGTACTAATAGTATTGATACTATGTTTAACGGTTATGTAAGTGCTGGGATAACATGCAGTACTGTTAGTTTTTACACATTTTTATTGAACAGCTATAATTATAATGGTACTATTAAAAACAGTAAAGCTTTTTTAATACCAAATAATAATTTTTTATCTAACTATGGTAAATATATTCGTTTAAATAATACGCAATTTTTAGTTAGCGGCAGTAGAGCTTATAAACCAGATACCACTTTAGCATTTTTGTGGAGATTTAATGCAAGTTTAGATAGTATATCTTACAAGGAATACGGGTTTCCTAATCAAACGAATGTAATAAGCGCACATATACAAAGTGGTAGTTATATTTATATGGTTGGTTATAATGATGTTTTATCTACAAACTCAGATATATTGCTAATAAAAACTGATACAGCTGGTAATGAAATTTGGAAAAACAAAATTGGTGTAGTGGGTTGGGATGAATCTGCTTATTCTATCCAAGTAACAGCGGATTCTAAATTAGCAATATGTGGCTACAAAGGTTTGCACAATACATCAAATGGAGGTATGTATTTGATGAAGGTTGATACTAATGGACAAATGATTTGGGATAAATATTATTCTACAATTTATGGTTCGTTCATGACTGTAAAAACTCTATCTGACAGCTCTTGTATAGTAGCTGGTGGAGACGGATTGAGTTGGGTAAGTTCAAATGTTTACAGTAAAAATGTAGCAGCTAGAATTGATGTTGACGGCAATGAAATTTGGAAAAAATATTATGGACCATTATCAAATAATACAGGGTTTGTAAGTATTATTGAAAACAACAAAGGAAATTTCACTATTGCTGGTCAAAGAACATACACAAACAATACAGTAAGTGGAACGGTTTATGAAATTAATCAAAATGGTGATAGTATTTTCAGTAAAGAGTATCGTTTATTACCTAATAGCCAAAATTACTTTAGAGATGTAATGCAAGTATATGATAAAGGTTACTGTTTTGCTGGCTTTTTAAGTCCTATGAATGGAGACGGAGGCTCCCAAGATATTTGGCTATTAAAAGTTGATAGTAATTTTTGTGAGAGCAATGTAAGTTGTGGTTATCCAACTGGGATAAGAAATATAAGTTTTGCATTGGGTGTTATGACTTTATATCCTAATCCTGCGCAAAATGAATTAATCTTTAAATTTGAAAATGGTGTGAGTGAAGATGCAACTATTGCATTCATGGATATTTTAGGCAAACTAGTTGTAGAATATCCCTTACAAATCAAAGTTAATAATGAGGCTAAATTAAACGTGAGTGAGTTACCGAATGGCTTGTATTATTACAGAATAAACCAACACAATGCTCCTAGTATCTCTGGTAAAGTCACTATTTTTAAATAAAAAAACAAAAGCCACACGCCCGTGGCATGTGGATTTGACCGAGCGGAGCGAGCCCCGCAATAAAGTGCTGAAAGCACACCTTATTTTGTGGGTGGGGATAATTTAGCTTATTTGGTTTTTGTCTGCCATTTGCTTTTGGCACAATTTACAAGAGTTGGCAACGCATCAGCTTGGAAGAAAACGAATAGTTTATTGAACAAAATAAAACGCAAAAAAAAAGACCGACTTGTCAGATCGGACTTTTAATGTAAGATTTTAAAGATTATTGGGGTATTACTCTTACAAACTTTGCTGAACTAGCAGCCGCATTACCTTTCTATAGAAAAGCAAAAAATTTACATATGATGTAAGATTACTTAAAATATTTGCAATTTATTAATTTAACAATAATTTGGATTTTAAAATAATAGTTATATATTCGTTTAAACCTTAAAATTAAAAATCATGATAAAAAACAATTTTATTTTTGGTGTTGCTAATCGCTTAGTACTTATTATAACCTTTATTTTATTAGTTAACACTAATTGCATTGCTCAAGCGCCTGCTGTAGAGTGGCGAAATTATAGTTGGATAGATCATGAATATAAAAGCGCAACATATGTTGACCAAAGACATAGTGATTATGATTGGTGGTATGACCACTGTACTGGTTATACAAACCCGACTACGAAAACAGGACATATTGGATATATTGCGTGCGGTGTTGGTAAATATAGGTGTGCAGAAAGGACTAACCTTTCAAATCTTCCATTGACATATGACGAACAGGATCCTGCATATGGTATATATGCAGATGGGTGCACTTATGCAGTGGCTCCTTTGCAATTTGCTAATCCTTGTGCTTATGATTATGGGAATTTTGAAAATGCACAATCAGGAGCCTTGGGTTTAGCTTTTAACCAAATTGGAAAAATAAATCCAGATGGTACCACTGGATTTTTGATAACAATGAATTATGATGGAGAATACTTAAGAGTAAAACAATTGCAAGATGGTACATTTTTGACAGTGGGAAGTACAACTGCAACAAGAAAAAGAATTGATGCGCCTCAAAATGGTAAGCCGTTATACTATAATCCAACAGTTGCACAACCAAACAATTATTTTAAAAGAAATGAAATTTTCGGTGTAGGTAATATAAATCCGCCAATTCCTAATAGACATTGGGATGCAATGAAATTTGATGGTAATGGCACTTGTTTATTTGATAATTTGTATGGATTAACGGATTTTAATAATACGGCTACTACTAATTATCCTATTGGTGGTGTTAATCATATACTTGATGGTAAACAACTGGCATATTATTCAGTTGGTAATGCGTATGATTTTGTGCAAGAACCAAATAGTGATATTTGTATGGTTGGATTATATACAGATCCTCAAAACGGTGCGGGTAGAGGAGCAATGATTAAAATTAATAGTGCTGGTAAAGTATTGGCTAGTTGTTTCATTGATGATGGTACTAATGTTTACGGTGCAGTAGCAAGAGCAGTTGAATTTGCAACTATTGGTGGTATTGATTATTATATTGTAGCGGTTACGCAAGGTACTGCTATCAATACTATTGTAAATATTTATGCCATGCCTACGAGTTTAGTGGGTTCACCTGTTCTTCTTCATACATTTACACCAACAAGTACAACTAAAGTAACATCCACAGTTTGGAGTTTATCAGTTAAAAATAATCAGCTTTATTTTCCGTTAATTACAAATTGTAGTAATGTATGGTACTCTGGAGATAATAGCGGAGATTTAAA
>CALMMX010000045.1 GCA_937868545.1 uncultured Bacteroidota bacterium | reverse complement strand
GCAGAAAATTATTGAGGTTAATATTTTAGAAGACCCAACCTACTTGGTAGCTAGCGATAATGAGTATAATCATCTAACGCAATCTTTCAATTTTTTATTCAACACATCGGTTTTAAGGAAGTTACTTTTTAAAACAGGCCCCCATTTATAATTTTTAATCTCCTCAATAATAAAAAGGTCTTGTGGATTTTTTGATAATAAAAATGAAGAAAATTGACTTTCTAGCTTTCTTAAACTATCAATACCACAGGCATCTAAATCTCCTTTAACTGCTAATTTACCTAAGCTATCAATAGCACTTGGCAATAAGCCTGATTTTAGTTTTACACCATACGTTTTCTCGTTATCAATCCGATGAACAATAAATTGATACTTGATACTATCAGAAACATAAAAAGTGTTGTATTGATACCTTGCACCAGTCATAAAAATAGCAATGTCGGTTAAACATGGTGATGGCTTACTAACTATTCTGTTATTGGTTCTATCAATAATACTATCTGTGTATAATTTATACATCGTTTCCTTTAATCCTAAAAAGCCAACTACTAAACCATCACATAAATGTCCGTGTAATTTAACGGCATCGTTCAAAGTAATGGTTTGTACATTTTGTAATCTTCCTTTTGAAAAATCAGTATCTAAAACTTTAACGCTTGAATTTTGTGAAAATGCGTCATTTGTAAAAACGATGAATATCAGAAATGCTTTCAATTTCATTATTCAATCACTTTTAAATAAATTAAAATATAATACAAGCCAGTTAAAACAAATAATAAACCAGCCACGATGCGCATGACCTTTTCAGTTTTTTGAATAATTTTAAAATACTTTCCTAATTGAGAAATACTGAATGCAATAACAGCCGTAAAAAACATAACCAATGTTCCAGCGCCAATGGCATAAAAAACAGGGTACATGAAACTTGCTTCGTGTTTTATACTCATAGGTATTAATGCACCAAAATATAAAGCCCCACTATAAGGACAAAAAGCCATGGCAAATAAAGCTCCTAATAAAAATGCTCCTAGTAATCCTTTTTCTTTAAACTTATCGCTCCATTTTTCTGTAAAATTACCTTTACCTAAAAAGTCGAGTTTAATCACGTTTAACATCACTAAACCAACAAGTACCATGATTGGTCCAACAAATTTTTCACCATTACCCTGAAAAAATTTAGCCACGTGAAATTTACTTGCTCCAAAAATAATAATGAGTGCAATAGTTGTGTATGTAAATGCTAAGCCTAAAGTATATAATAATCCACTTAATAAAACCTTCTTTTTACCCGCTGAATTATTTTTTGAAATAAAGGCAATAGCCGTAATATTAGTGGCTAATGGGCAAGGACTAATTGCGGTAAGAATACCTAACAGCAAAGCAGAAACTAAAGGAAAGTTACTGCTATTCATCCATTGATAGAGTGTTTCAGTCATTATTTAAGAATGGCGTCTATCATTGTTTTTAACTCAGAAATATACACTTCATTATCGTTCGCTTTTTCAAATGCAAAGTCGCTCCAATCCACAATACTATCTTTTCCATTCACCACTTTGTTAATCATTAAAGCTGTGCCAGTTGCCTGAAATTTTTCCGCTAACTTTTCGTTTTTATCATCATCTACATCAATGATTGAAAATACAATAGTGCTATCTTTCAGCTGTGCTGCAAAATAGGTATGTAAAGTAGTTTTAGTATTAGCTTTCATGTTTTTGCATGTTTCGCACTGACGAGTGCCATGAAAACAATACACTTCTACTCTATTTAGTTTAACACTATTAATAGGCACTTCTGAGGTTTTTACATCATTTGTTGGAGCCGAATTATTACATGCGGTGAATAATAAAACTGCACTAAGTAGTATAAATAATCCTTTCATTTTAATTAGCGTATTTTAAAATTAAACCTATTTGTCCTGCGTGATAGGCTGTATGTGAAATTATACGAGCTAGTGCTTCTGCTTTTGTGACTGTTCCAAACTCGGCTGTGGTTACATTTGAACTCCAATCACTATCCTGATGTTTTAAGATGGCTTGTTCTAATACGTTTGCAGCATCTTCCAATAAAATTAACTCAGCTTCCAAATTCGTAAACTTACCCGTATCATGAATAGTTTTACCAACTGTTTGCATAGTTACTTTAATATCTAAACCAAATACATTTTTGGCAAATAAATGTTCTACTTCGCCAATATGTTGCAACAAAAATCCAATTGAATTTGAATTTGGATGTAACTTTTTTGCTAGATCACTTTCTTTAAGGTTTGGCAATTGATTTGTTAAACGGGTTCTACCCATTTTAAACATCTGTAATAATTCTTGTGTCATAATTATTTTTTATCAGCTGGTTTTTTACAAGTACCATCAGGATTACAATCTTTACTATTTGGATTTTCACAACAAGCTTTCTTTTCGCTACCAGAAGTTGTAGGAAATCCTTTTTCTTGCCAAGCTAATACACCACCTTGCATATTAGCCATATTAGTAAAACCATTTTCTTTTAAAATATCATAAGCATTTCCACTTCTTTTTCCAGATCTACAAACAACAATTATTTGTTTATCTTTTGGTACTTCTGCCAAACGAGATTCTAATTCTCCAAGTGGTATATTTTTAATATTAGACACATCATAGGATACTTCTGCTAATTCATCGGGTTCTCTCACATCAATTATTAAAACGCCTTCCTTACTTAATGCTAATGCCTCATCAACAGTAATTTCAGTTTTTGGGCTCACAAAATTCAAAGAGTCTGATTGAGCTACAACACCATCCTTTGCTGAATCAGATGTTTTAGGACTGCAAGCCATTACGAAAATGCTCACGATAGATGATAAAATGATTACTGTTTTTTTCATGTTTATTTTTTTATAAGATTAAATTAAAAATATATCCTGATATGATGATACATGCTGCTACTACTCCAAAGAATATGAAAAGCATTTTTGTTGTCATTACTTTTTTAAGAAGTAATCCTTCTGGTATTGATAAGCCTACAACTGCCATCATAAAAGCAATGGCTGTTCCAATTGGAATTCCTTTTTGAACTAATACTTGCATAATTGGCAAAACACCTGCGGCATTACTATACATTGGAATACCTACTAATGTTGCTATTGGAACTGCAAAGGGATTTTCTTTACTAATATAAGCTTCAAAAAACCCAGTTGGAATAAAACCGTGCATTAAACCACCAATAGCAATTCCAATTAATATATAAATCGAAACGCCTTTAACAATCTCTAACGCTTCTTTTCCAATACCAGGTAAGCGTTGCATAAGTGTTTGTTTTTCTTCTACATAACTATTATCAGCAACTTGTTTGTTCTCTAATATTTTTTTAACCCAATCCGTTAATAAATGTTCTAGTTTTAATTTACCTAAAATGTATCCTGCAATCATTGATAATACAATACCACTCACCACATAAACAATAGTTACTTTCCAACCAAACATACCCAAAAACATAGCAACAGAAACGGCGTCAACCAATGGTGATGAAATTAAAAAGGCTAATGTAACGCCTAAAGGAATGCCTCCTTTTACAAAGCCAATAAACAAAGGCACTGAGGAGCAAGAACAAAAAGGTGTTATCGTACCAAAGAAGGATGCTAAGAAATAATCTAAGCCATACCATTTACGTTTAGTTAAAAAATTACGAACTTTTTCAATAGGAAAATAGGAATTGATAATTCCCATGATTAATGTGATGACACCTAATAAAATAAAAATTTTTATAGTGTCAAATACAAAAAAATTCAACGCATCAGCAACTTTAGAGCCGTGCGTTAAACTAAATACGTTGTAAATTAACCAATCTACACTATGTTGTAACCAATCAAACATCTTTAATTATTTTAGCAACAGTCTCCACTCCCACCGCATTTGTCAGAAGTGCTTTTTGTATTTACTGTAGTTGACTCTGTATTTGTTGAACAACAGCTAGTGTTTTGAGAATTTTGTATTACTGAAGCTGTGTTGCCCTTTGTTGGAAAACCTTTTGTTGCCCAACGAATCATCCCATGTTCCATATTAACTACTTTAGTATAACCGTGGTTTACTAAAAATCCAGCAGCTCTTAAACTTCTTGCTCCGCTTCTACAAACTACAACCACCTCTTTATCGTGCGGTATTTGGTTAAAGCGTTCTTCAAATTCACTTAATGGGATATTGATGATATTTGGAACATCGTAAGCTGGCTCTGTTATTTCATCTTTTTCCCGCACTTTAATTAATCATGC
>CALMMX010000044.1 GCA_937868545.1 uncultured Bacteroidota bacterium | reverse complement strand
AACCGTAAATAGACAGTTGAATATTTTTAATTTATTTGAATCCCTATCAAACAAATGAAATAATAGTTTTTATATTGTAACCAAAACTTACCATATAAATGGGCTTTAAAATTGAATATTCAGAAGATAAAGTAAGTGCCTGGGGCGGTTTTTCCGTGATGAAAAAGTTTAATGATAAACTAAGATTAAAAGAGGCCTTAAATCAGCTACCAATTCCTGAAAGTACGAGTAACAATAGGTATGAGAAGGAAGATTTGATTGAAAGTTTCCTTTTATCTGTGTGGTTAGGCTGTTATAAATTTTCACATACTCATGTTTTACGTTTAGATGATACATTAAAACAAATATTTGAATGGAAGCAAATCCCTAGTGATACCACATATAAAAGATTTTTTCAAAAGTTTAATCAAGGCATTAATAACGAAGTTTTCCCTGCTTTGCAGCAATGGTTTTTTAATCAGTTACATTTTAACAACTATGCTTTAGACCTAGACTCCACTGTTATTACACGATATGGTGATTTTCAGCAAGGCAATCACAAAGGTTATAATCCCGCTAAAAAAGGCAGAGCTTCACACCATCCCTTATTCGCTTTTTTAGGCAATGAGCGTATGGTTGTAAATAGTTGGCTTAGAAGTGGTGATACCTCAAGCGCACATCAATGTAATCAATTTTTAGATGAAACATTATCTATTCTTCAAAACAAAACTATTGGCTTATTAAGGGCTGATTCAGGCTTTGCAAGTGATAGCATATTTAAACAATTAGAGAGTAAAAATATTCCATATGTAGTTGCAGGACGAATGCACACACTTATGCAAGAAAAGATAAAGCAGATAAAAACATGGACCGCCATTGGAAAAGGCATTTGGATTAGCGAAACAAGTTACAAAGCAACTAAGTGGGAAAATGAACGAAGAGTAGTTGTAATAAGACAAAGCGTTGATTTAAGACCAAAGGCATCGGGCAAAAAACTAAAGCTTTTTGATGATAGCGAATTTTATGAGCAATACCGTTATCACTCATTTTACACCAACCAAAATTTACCAGCAACACAAATTTGGGAACAATACAAAGGCAGAGGGGATTGTGAAAATCGAATTAAAGAACTCAAATATGATTTTGCTTTGGAAGGGTTTAATATGAAAGATTTTTTTGCAACAGAAGCTGCCTTAAGAATGGTGAATTTAGCATATAATATCATAAGTTTGTTCAGGCAGGTAAGCTCTGAAAAGCCTACACAGCATAGATTACAAACATTAAGACTCAACTGCTATGCAGTTGGAGCATGGATGACTAAAAAGGGAAATAGTAAGGTACTTAAAATGGCTGTTCCCATAAAAAAACGAAAATGGATGGACGGAATTTTTGCAAAAGTTGACGATTGTGAGTTCCCTTTGTCAATTCAAAATTAAATCCTACTGTCTATTTACGGTTAAAAAAACCTTTGGTGGTTAACCGCATTAAAAATTTCAATATTGAAATCAACATGGGGTAGTTTTTTTACAAAACTATCAATAATTTTAAGTGTTGCTTATTTTAAAATTTAGCAAAATTCTTTATCAATTAAAAAAAAGTTGTAGTATAGCAGTCACTGATTTAATTTCATGAGAAAAATCAAATTCATTTTATTAATATTAATTGTTTTTGCAAAGCTAGTTTGTGTTGCTGAAAATAGCCCTGTAAAATTAAGCTTAGAGGCTCTTCCATTTAATTTTGAAAAAGAAACATCTTGGAGGTTTTGTTTAAATGATAGCGATGTATTTCGATTACCTCTCTATAACGATAACTTGTGGAAGTTAGAGCAAACTACCTTATATTATCAAGAAAATACCAATGAATATTTCAATGGTATAGCATGGTTTAGATTAAAATGTGTTGTGGATTCCGATTTGGTCGGAATTCCACTCGCAATTACGATGAATCATTATGGAGCTTCAGAAGTATACGTAGATGGTAAACTAGTTAAAAAATATGGTGAAATCAATGAGTCAAACCAAATTCTTTACTACGATCCTCAAGATATCCCGCTTTGCATAGCATTTGTTAAATCTGGTGAACATTTAATAGCAATCAGATATGCTAATTATCAAGCTAAACAAAATTATGAAGTGTATGATGATCCTATGGCTGGATTTGAAATTAGAATTGGTTTAGCTAATAAATTGTTTGAAAACAAAAGCATAAATTTAATAGCAATTTCATCAATATTTATGATGTTAGTTGGTTTTTTCTTTTCTTTTTGTTTGATTCATTTTTTTATGTTTTTGCTCAATAGTAGCATTCGTTCTAACTTACATTTTAGCATCTTTATGTTTTGCCTTGCACTTGTTTTTGCCATTGGTTTAATAAGTGTAACCGCGCATAATATTGATTATCAGTTAAAATCTGCTTACCTAATAAAAGTTGTGAGTATTATAAGTTTTGTAACACTTTCCGGATTTATCAATGAACTCTTTTCGAAAAGCAAAAAGAGATTTTATGTCATTTTTTTAGTTGGAATATTAACTATCATTCTTCAATATTTTCAACAAGAAAATTATGGAGATTTAATGACATTGCTTGTTCTTTTTATTCTCCTTGAGTCAACTTATATTGTAATAAAAGCCATTGTGAAAAAAGTAAAAGGTGCTTGGATTATAGGTACTGGCATATTATTTTTTACAATATTTATTTTAAGTGCAATTATTATTTCTTTATTGTATGATGGAGGATTTTCAATTGAAAATAATAGCATTACTGGGCAAATTATTGTTATTTGTATTGTTCTAACTATAGTAAGTATTCCATTATCTATGTCAATCTATTTAGCTTGGAATTTTTCAACTATTAATAAAAATTTAAATCTTCAACTTGAACAGGTTAAACTTTTATCACAAAAAAATATTGAACAGGAACAGGAAAAACAAAGAATCCTTGAAAACAAAAAGGAAGAACTCGAGGCCGAAGTGATAGAAAGGACAGCAGAATTACGACAAGAAAAAAAGAAATCTGACGACTTATTGCTAAATATTTTGCCTGCCGAGATTGCCGAAGAACTCAAGGAAAAAGGAAGTGCTGTTGCTCGCGATTA
>CALMMX010000043.1 GCA_937868545.1 uncultured Bacteroidota bacterium | reverse complement strand
AACTTAAATTTAATAATGATTAATGCGGTTACTAATTAGACCACCTAAAATTTTAAGAAGATTATATAAAAAATCGGTTTGGAGAATCAATCCAGCTAGTCCTACACTATATTTAACTTTTGACGATGGTCCAATACCCGAATTAACACCTTGGGTTTTAGATACTTTAAAACACTACAATATTTCGGCTACATTTTTTTGTGTTGGAGAAAACTTGTTAAAATATCCTGAAATTGCACAAAGAATAACAAATGAAGGGCATTTAATAGGTAATCACACCTTTAATCATTTAAAAGGCTGGAAATCTAAAAATGATGCCTATTTAAATAATATTGAAAAATGTAATAGCTTATCTGAGTCTAAATTATTTAGACCCCCTTATGGTAGACTTAAAATTTCTCAATATAAAAAGCTGAAAGACAATTATAAAATTGTTTTTTGGGATGTTTTAACTCACGACTACGATAAAAACATTAGTAAAGAAAAATGTTTAAAAAACAGTATTAAATACACAAGAAATGGAAGTATTATTGTATTTCATGATAATAAAAAAGCAGAACTTAAATTAAAATATGCCCTTCCTGCATACATAGAGCATTTTTTAAAATTAAATTATAAATTTGCAGTCATTAATTAAAATAAGACCTAAACTCAATGAAACTAAAATTCTTTATCTTAACTATATTTTCTGTTTTAGTAATAACATCATGTAATAATAATTCGCCCATTAAAACTGCTTCGTTTAAAGTTTGGGGAAATTGTGAAAAATGTAAAAAAACCATTGAAAATTCTTGTGCTGTCGATGGTGTAAGTGAAGCAAAATGGAATGTAGATTCAAAACTAATAACAGTTAAATTTGATACAACTAAAACAACTTTAACAAATGTGCAGCAATTAATTGCTAAAAGCGGTTATGACAATGAGAAATTTTATGGTGATGATTACGCATATAACAAATTGGAGGAATGTTGCCAATATGAACGCAAACCTTTTGAATAAATTCAATACATCTTTAACTATTTTTTTTTCATATAATTCTTAAATTTTGAAAAGCAATACAATTCACCATTTTAATACAGGGTTAATAATATTATCGTGTATAATTGCATACTATATTCCATTTGAATTATTTTTATTTTCTTATGGTATATTGGGCCCACTTCACTATTTAACAGAAATAGGATGGTTACATAAAAAAAACTACTTTACAAAAGGCAAATACGATTTCTTATTTTTAACTCTGGCTTGTATTATATTAGTTTATTGGAATTACAGCCCACCTAAGCATTATGGTTTTGTAGCCGATATAATACTATTAAGTTTATTAGCAAGTATTGGTTTAGTATTTATTAAAGACTGGCTATATCGTATTATTCTAATAATTTTATCACTTTTATTTATTTCTGTTGCAAATAATAGTTCTCATTATTTTACTTGGATTGCTATTTTCTTACCTACAATAATTCATGTCTTTATTTTCACATGGGCATTTATGCTATATGGAGTTTTAAAAGAAAAATCATGGGCTGGTTTTATTTCAATTATCACATTAATTGTGTGCTCAATTGTATTATTTGCATTTCAACCTACTAGTTTAAATTACACTGTAACTCCTTATGTTCAAAATAGTTACTCATTGTTTAGTGAACTAAATTATCAAATGGTGAAAGTGTTTAATTTAGAGAATTTAACCAATGTAAAAGAAATTTTTACATCAAATGCAGGTTTTGTAACCATGCGATTTATAGCTTTTGCTTATACTTATCATTATTTAAATTGGTTTTCAAAAACATCAGTAATTAAATGGCATTTGGTGCCTAAAAAGATATTAATAATTACTCTGCTTTTATGGATAATTTCTATTTCGTTATATATTTATGATTATAGTTTAGGATTACATGTTTTATTTTTCTTAAGTTTCTTGCATGTATTTTTAGAATTCCCTTTAAATATTGTTTCATTTTCAGGAATTGGAAAAGAACTATTTTCATTAAAAAAGAAATGATTCTAATGCAAAATTAAAATAGATAAATTATTCTGTTTTAAAAAATTTGGCAAAGTATTTGAATTAACAGCAACAAAATATAAAAATCATGAAAATTAAATCATTTATTATTGTAGGAATATTAGTAGTATCAATTAAAGGACAATCTCAAATACTAGGAGAAGTTTGGAATGCTACTAAAGATGCAGCGAAAGAAGCTGTAAAAACAAATACAACAGCCTCAGCTTCAGTTGATATATTAAGCGGAGTAATTAGTGGAACTAACACATCAGGTGGTTTAACAAATGATGAAGTTATAAAAGGTTTAAAAGAAGCTTTAACTGTAGGTACAACAAATTCTTCTGGAACGGCATCAAAAGTTGATGGGTTCTTAAAAAACCCTAAGTTATTTATTCCTTGGCCTTCAGAGGCGAAAGACATGAGAGCTAAATTAATTAAATTAGGTATGCAAAAAAAGGTTACCGATTTTGAAACCTCATTAAATAGAGCAGCTGAAGAAGCTTCGAAAAAAGCAGCTCCAGTTTTTGTTGACGCTATTACAAGTATGAGTATTGGTGATGGTTTTGCAATATTAAAAGGAAGCGATTCAGCGGCAACTCATTACTTAAGAGAAAAAACATTTGCACCTTTAAAAGAAAAATTTATGCCTGTTGTTACTGAAGCAATTGCAAAAGCAAAAGTAGCTAGCTATTGGACTCCATTAGCAACTGCTTACAATAAAATACCAGGTGTAAAAAAACAAAACCCCAATTTAAATGATTATGTATGTACAAAAGCTGTAAACGGCTTAATGACTTTAATTTTGGATGAAGAAGCTAAAATTAGAAAAGACCCTTTAGCTCGTGTTTCAGATATTTTAAAAAAGGTGTTTGGATTTAAATAAAATCTAAAAACAAATATACTTTCCACATAAAGCCTGTTTATTTAAACAGGCTTTTGTTTTTTATAAA
>CALMMX010000042.1 GCA_937868545.1 uncultured Bacteroidota bacterium | reverse complement strand
AGTAATTAATTCTTCTCTACCAATTTCTTGAAGATATTTATCTAACGATTCACTTTCGCGATTCTTAATCGACTTGCTTATTTTTAGTTGCCTCATGTTATTTTCTTGTTTTTATAGCTTACAAAGATAGGAAATTATGCGTATTTTTCCAATTTCTTATTCACTTGATTTTTAACTGATTACGATTTTAAGCTTGTTTTTAACAATTTAATATCACTTTTTAGACTTACAGAGTATTCAAAATGATTTAGACCGTTTTTAGATTGATAAATGAATTTTATTACAATCCAAATCCGTAATAGGCTCTCATACCATTTGGATAAACACCTTCAATTAAAACTCCTCCAGTTTTGTTTTCTAACATCGTTTGTACTTCTTTAATAGAGGTGATTTTCTTTTTATCAATTGAAGTTATTACAAATCCTTCTTTAATTCCAGCATTTAATAATTTACCAGGTTGTAATTTGTGAATTTTAACTCCTGATTGTAATTTGTATTTAGTAAAATCAGATTCATTTAATTCTTCAAACTCAGCACCAAGTGAATTAATTGAAGTTCTAAATACTTCTGGCTTTTTTATAATACCTAAATTGTTTTCTTTATTTTTTAAAACTACTGGAAGTTCCATTTCTTTTTCATTTCTAATTATAGTAATATTAATTTTATCACTAGGTCTAAATTTGCCAATTTGCTCAAGTAATTCTGATGTTCCAGAGATTGCAACATTTTCAACTTTAGTTACAATATCACCAATTTTTACACCAGCTAATTCTCCTGCACCATTTTCGGTTAAGCCATTTACATAAACACCTTTTAATTGTTTAATGCGTTTTTCTTCGGCAAATTTTGCATCAATATCTTGAATACTTAAACCAATGTAAGCTCTTTGTACTGTTCCAAATTCAATTAAATCAGACACAACTTTTTTTACAATATTTACAGGTATAGCAAAGGAATATCCTTGGTATGATCCATTATTGGAAGCAATAGCTGTGTTAATCCCAACTAATTCTCCATTTGTATTTACTAAGGCTCCACCGCTATTACCAGGGTTTACAGCGGCATCTGTTTGAATAAATGATTCAATAGGAGCCAAACCACCAACATTAGTTTCTAAAATATTAATATTTCGTCCTTTAGCACTTATTATACCAGCAGTTACAGTTGAATTTAAATTAAAAGGATTACCTACAGCTAAAACCCATTCGCCAATTTTCACAACATCAGAATTACCATAGTTTACAAAAGGCAAATTACTTTCTTTAACTTTTAATAATGCTAAATCAGTTGTAGGGTCGGTACCAATAACATCTGCAATATAACTACGCTTATCATTTAATACAATTTCAATTTTTGTTGCGTCTTTTACAACGTGGTTGTTTGTTACAATGTATCCATCCTGACTAATAATAACGCCACTACCACTACCTTGCATCATATTTGGTTGGCGTTGTCTTCCTCCAAAAAACCAATCTTGAAATGGATCGTAAGATAAATTGTTATTACTTTCTACAATGGTTTTAATATGAACTACAGAGTTTAATGATTTTTCGGCAGAAGAAACAAAATCTGGAACAGAATTAGTTAAACCATTGTAGCTTGTTAATTGAGTTGGCGTAGCATATGGATTATAACTTGTTTGATTTGGAGCCGATTGAGGTAAAAAATAATAATTTGCTATAAGTGCAAAAGCTCCACCAATTGCGCCAATAAAGGCTGTTGAAATTATTTTTTTCATAGTTATTTAGATTTAATAAATGAGTAATTAGTGTTTTACAAATTCATAACGCAAAATTAAACCTAAAGTTATGTTTAAAAATTGTTTTTAACATTCATTAACGGCGTCTAAAAAAGTCTTAAATTTAAACAATCAAATCATGCTAAAATTTAAATATAAAATACCTCCATTTGTTTTTGGTGTTAGTATAGGGCTATTAATTGGCGTCGTATTTTTTATATTTAAAATTGATGATTATATCAAAAAAATAACTAAACCATCTATTGAAAGTATAAAAGTAACTGAGCAAGTTGTTGATAATACTAAATCAAATGAAGATGAAACAAAAGGTTATGTTTCTGATAAAAAATCTAAAATTAACACTAATAAATCGCCAAACATTAATTACAATGAGGTGGATGCTTTATTGCATGATGAAAATGATATTACAGTTGCAAAGGAAGAATTACTTTGAGTAAAAAATATTAAAGTAATTAATTTAGATAAGGATGTTAAGCAAGATACTTTAGTTGGACAATTAGCTGGCGTTACAAGTTCTGATTATCCTAATTTGTTTTTTGTTGAATTTTGGAAAACTCCTTTAAACTCTAAAGGTTATAGAATGACTCGTAATAGAGTTATACTCTATGGGTTATCCGATTTTAGTAGCATTACAATTTATAAAGTTGACGATAATTTTTATTTAAAAAACGACGAATACGTTTATAAAATTTCGGCAGGCACAGAGTTTAAATCTCTCGAATTGGTAAGCGACGCTGATTTACTAGCTAAAATTAATTAGTAATACTATATGCAATTAAACTGCTATAAATATCAAGGTACAGGAAACGATTTTGTATTAATTGATAATCGTGATAATTCTATTTCTCTTTCCACTGAACAAATTAAATGGTTATGCGATAGACGTTTTGGTATTGGAGCAGATGGTTTAATGTTATTGGAATTAGAACCAGGTATTGATTTTAAAATGGTT
>CALMMX010000041.1 GCA_937868545.1 uncultured Bacteroidota bacterium | reverse complement strand
AAACTAAAACGGGTTCAAGAACCAAACGAGTAGTTTTACAATAGTTTTATTATAAAGATATTTAAAGCCGTTTCAAGTAACTGAAACGGCTTTTTTTTTACCTAAATATTGAACTTTAAAAAACATATTTTATAATGTAAAAAACAATATATTTGCTATTTACCCAATGCAGCAAAAAAAATTTGTAACTAATATTGCCTTCTTAATAGTGCTTAATTTATTAATTAAGCCATTTTGGCCTTTGGGTATTGAAACTGCAGTTCAAAGTGCTGTAGGAAATGCTTCTTATGGTGAGTATGCCATATTATTTAGTTTTTCTTTTTTACTTAACATTATCCTCGATTTTGGTGTAACTCAATTTAATAATAAAAATATTGCCCAAAATAATCATTTACTTACTAAGCATTTTAGTAGTTTATTTACCCTAAAACTTGTATTAGGTATAATATATTTTTTTATTACCATTTTATTAGGATTTTTAATGGGTTATGATTTTAGGTTAATGAAATTACTTTCGTTACTAGCTGTAAATCAGTTTTTAATAAGTATGATTGCCTATTTAAGATCGAATTTATTAGGATTACATTTATTTAAAACAGATAGTTTTGTTTCAGTTGCCGATAGGGTAATTATGATAGCAATTTGTATTGCATTACTATTAAAATGGTTTGGCTGGCATATTGATATAATGAATTTTGTTTATGCTCAAACATTTGGATATATTTTAACTGCAACTATTGCATTTGCAACTGTTTACTTTAAAACCCATCATTTTAAATTAAAGTGGAACTGGCCTTTTAGTATAATGATACTAAAGCAAAGTTTTCCATTTGCAATTTTAGTATTATTAATGACCTTTTATAATAGGCTGGATAGCGTAATGCTAGGGTACTTATTACCTGAAAAAATAGGAAGTGAACAAGCTGGTATATATGCTAAAGCATTTAGGTTACTTGAAGCAGGTAATATGATTGCCTATTTATTTTCAGTACAATTAATTCCTGTATTTAGCAAAATGTTAAAACACAAAGAAAATGTAGAGAATATCGTTAAGTTGTCATTTATACTTTTAATAACACCTGCTTTAATGGTATCTGTAGGCTGCTTTTTCTATTCTGCTGAGTTAACAAGCCTTATAAATCATGGTGCTACAGATTCTGCAACTGAATTTAGTATTTTAATGCTTTGTTTTACTGCTGTTTCAACTACTTATATTTTTGGAACATTATTAACTGCTAATGGAAATTTAAGGCAATTAAATTCAATGGCATTAATTGGAATTTTTATTAATTTAATTTTAAATTTTGTATTAATACCTCATTTTCAAGCGTTTGGTAGTGCTATTTCAAGTTTAATTACACAGTTTTTTACGGCAGGAATTCAAATTTACTTTGCTGTAAAAATCTTTAAATTTAAGGTAAACACAAAACTACTTATGTCATTGGTACTATTTTTAATCGGTATAATTGCATTTAACTTCCTTTCTAAATTTATTAGTGGAAATTGGATGTTAAATTTTGTAATTGCCTCAGGCTCAGGATTAGCATGGGCATTTATATCAGGATTAATAAATATTAAATCAATTTTAAGATTTGTTAAATACAAATAAATATTATATTTGAATGATGAACCAAGAACAACTAGGCAACGATTCCATAAAACTTTTATCTAAGATATATAAGTGGAGAAAACCACTTATTATAGTTACTTCAATAGCTGCAGTATTATCAATTGTAGCATCATTTATTATTTCTCCTCAATATTTAGGTACAGCAATTATTTTTCCTGCACGTACATTTTCTGTATCTAAATTATTAATAGAGCAAAATCCCGGTAGCCAAGAAGATTACATGGAATATGGAGATGAAGATGATTGCGAAAAATTATTGCAAATTTTGAATTCTGCCGAAATTAGAAATATGGCAGCTAATGAATATAATTTATGGGAACATTGGAAAATTAATAAAAATGATGTTTATGCAAACCATTATTTTAAATTAAAATGGGACGAAATGGTTTCTTTTAAAAGAACTGATTACGTTTCAATTAGAATTAATGTATACGATTACCAATCTGATAGAGCTGCTAAAATAGCTAACTCAATTGTTGCTTACGCTGATTCGGTTAAAAATAGAATGACCAAAGAAGTTGCTAAAGAAGCTCTTTCTATTGTAGAGGAAGAATATGCTTCAACTTTAAATAATATTAAATTTTTAGAAGATAGTTTGCAAGCTATTAGAAAATTAGGTGTAATGGACTATAAGTCTGAAATGGAGGCTTATTCAAAAGCAATGGCTAAAGCAGTTGCGAAGGGTGATGAGGGCGCAAAAGCTAAGTTACAAGTTAAATTAGATATATTAGAAAAATACGGAATGGCTTATCAAGATTTATTTGAAAAGTTAAAAAAGTATAGATTTAAGTATCCAGTAATAAAAGGAAAATACGATGAGGCTCGTGTAAACTATGAAAGGCATTTACCTTCGAAATTTTTTGTTGAAAAGGCTGTTAGAAATGAGAAAAAGGCAAAACCTGTAAGAGCGCTTATTGTTTTAGTGCCAACAATTTCGGCCTTTTTATTGGCATTATTGTACTTAATGTTTGCTGATAGAATTATTGAAATTAAAAAAAAAATAATAGAGCAATCCAAAAGCTAAATGATGTAGCTCAATTTATGGAAAATTTTAACACTCAATATATAATAAACATAATTCAATTACATTTGAAAAGGTTTACTATTATTGCAATTATTGCAATAATTATTTCATCTTTTTTATCATCGCCCTTATTTATAAAGCCTACTTATAAATCAACAGCTGTAATATATCCAACTAATTTAACCCGTTTTAGTGAGGAATCACCAACCGAACAATTACTACAATTTATTAATAGTGAAGAAGTAAAAATTGCAATGACAAAGCGTTTTAATTTATTTAAAGTATATGATATTGATACTTTATCCGTTAGAGCGCATTCAAAATTTGATTTATACTATTCAGAAAATATTAAAGCAACTTCAACACTATATGAATCAATTGAAATTGATGTAATTGATGAAAGCCCAAAATTGGCGCAACAAATGGCCAATGCAATAATTGACGAAACAAGTAAATTAGTTGAACGCTCGAAAAGATCTAAAAATGAGGAATACTTAGTTTCGTATCAAAATCAGTTAACAATTATGAAAGCTGAGATTGATTCGATTGAAAATAAATTAAGAAGTTATAGAGTAAATTATGGGATTTTAGATTTTAAATCGCAATCTAAAATAATGAGCAAAAGAGTAGGGGAAAAAGCGCTTTCTGAAGATGAAAAACTATTATTAAAAGGATTGAAAGAAATTGGTGGCGACTATACCATTTTGCAAGAAGAGCTTAAAGGTAATTTGAAAAATTACAAAATGTTGAAGTTAGATTATGATAAGAATAGAATGAATTACAATGGAAAATTAAGTTATTCTACAATTATTTCTAAAGCAAATTTACCAGATAAAAAACATGCTCCTCAACGAGCTATAATTGTTTTATTTTTCACATTATCTGTTTTGCTTTTTTCATTAATCATTATTTTGTTTACAAATAAAAAACAAAACAATGTTGCAAAAAATTAAAAATATTCATGTCTTTTATTTTTTTGTAGTATCCTACATTTTAGTAAATAGTTATGTTCTTTTATTTGATAGAGGAATGTTTTATTTATATAATATGATTCCGATTTTTTTATTAATTGTATTACTTGGAATATTTGATATTGAAAAAATTATGTACCTCATGGTTTTTTCTACGCCATTAGCAATTAGTTTAAAGGAGCTTGGCATGTCGGATGGATTAAACCTAAGTTTACCTGCTGAACCATTAATGATAGGAATAACCCTTATATACATTTTAAATGAAATAAGTCATGGTATTACCGATAAGAAAATATTAAGGCACCCTATAACCATAATAATTTTTTTACAACTTGCTTGGATGGTTATTACAACATTTTTTAGTGAGCTACCAATTATTTCAGTAAAGTTTATTATTTCAAGGGTATGGTTTTTAACCTCTTGTTATTTTATGTGCACACAGCTTTTCAAGCATAAACAAAAAATTGTAGTTCATTTATTATTGTATGGTGTAGCCTTGGCAATAGTAGCAATTATTACAACCTATAAACATGCTGCTTTTGGGTTTGATGAAAAAACGGCCGATTGGATTGTTTCTCCTTTTTATAATGACCATACTGCTTATGGATGCGCATTAGCCATGTTTATTCCAGTAGTTGCAGGTTTAATATTAATTAAGGATATAAACATAATTATAAAGGGATTATGCTTATTATTATTAACTATATTTTTAATATCAATAATAGTATCATATGCACGAGCTGGATGGTTGAGTTTAGCAGTATCGTTAGGCGTTTTGGCAACTTTATTTTTGAAAATTAAATTTAGAACCTTATTATTTACTTTGGTTGGTGGGATAATTATGTTTTTGGCTTTCCAGTCTGAAATTTTAATGATATTAGGAAGAAATAATACCGATTCTGATGGGGATTTTATGCAGAATATTGAATCAATGACTAATATTTCTACAGATGTTTCTAATGTAGAACGATTAAATAGATGGAATTGCGCCATACAAATGTTTGAAGAAAAACCATTTTTAGGATTTGGTCCAGGTACATACCAATTTTTATATGCCCCATACCAAAAAAGTAGCATGAAAACGGTTATTTCAACAAATTTTGGTAATAAAGGAAATGCGCATAGCGAATACCTTGGACCATTGTGCGAGCAAGGATTCATGGGAGCTATATTTGTTATTGCCTTAGTATTAGCAGTAATGTTTTTAGGATACCGATTGGTTTATACCATAAAAGAAAAATCTTTAAAAACTTTAACTATAGTGTTGTTAATGGGTATCAGTACCTATTTTGTTCATGGATTCTTAAATAACTTTTTAGATACAGATAAAGCATCTGTTCCATTTTGGGGATTTTTGTCTATGTTAGTTTGTATTGACGTTTACCATAAAAACAAATTAGAAGAAGAAATTAAAGAATAATTTATTTTTTCTCGTGGTCAATTTGCCACATTGCTTCCAGTACAAGAGCCGAATCTAAAGTAATATTTTTTTCACTGGCTCTGCTTTTAGTGTCTTTAACCCATTGTTTATCATTTTTAATATATGAAATAAGATTTTCTATTTTAATTTGTCGTTCAGATTTTTGATTTGTATTAGAATTAAATTTTAAAGCTCGTTCAAAATTTTCAGCAAAACCCCAGCCAATATTTCTTAAATTATTATCTGTGGCTAGTATTATTATTACATCATATTTATTTATTTCTTCTTTAAAATTCAAATTTGAAACAAGCTTTTCATTCGTAAATGATTCGGGGTAAACTTGTTTATTATAGTACCAAACATGATGATTTGCATCAAAACAATTTGCTATTCCTAAACCGTACATTACCCAGTAAAAACTATCAGAAATAACTAAAACTTTAGGTTTGGTTTTTCCAGCGCTATCCATTTTTTCCATATTTGGATATGCTAAGTTTTCACTTTTTAATTCAGATAATAAATTCATTCCACCACCAATATCATAATCATCACCATGTGCAGGTTCAAGGTTAAACGTTTTATAATTGAAGTGTGTCATTGAAATATTTCTATGCGTTTCAATGTTTTTTATTAATGAATCGCTAGATAGTAAAGCACCATAAATACTCCAATGTATGCCATGTTTTGGATAAAGTGTATATTTTGATTTATTTTTATTTTCAACAAACCATTTATTAAAATCAATTAAATTTAAATCTCTTTTTATTGCCCCTTCTGTAAACAATTGGTAATTGGTAATAGATTTATTTTTTAAATATTCATCTGGGATATACTCTGGATAGTAATTTGCTTTGCCAGGAGCTAATACAACAATTAAGTTTTTCTTTAACTTTAAAAGGGTATCATTAATAAAGTTTAATCGATTAAGAACATTGTTAATACTATCCTTTCCTACACAATCAGA
>CALMMX010000040.1 GCA_937868545.1 uncultured Bacteroidota bacterium | reverse complement strand
TATTAATGGCCTTAACTGTTTGGTTGATTTTATATTATTTATTTAAACTCTTAACACAAAAAATTTAAATATAATTTTAAAGGCGAATTTCTTTTAAAACCTATCAAATTTTCAATTGATACAAGCGATTATTCATTTGGTAAAAAACTCACACTCTCTGCTTTTACTTTTACATAAACTTTAATTTATATAAAAATGAAAACCATTTTAAAACTTAATTTAATTCTATTAATTACTTTTTGCCTTAATTTAAAAATAAAAGCGCAATGCTGGGACACCATAGCTGTGGGTGTAAATTATAACCTAGCTATAAAATCGGACGGTACATTATGGGCTTGGGGTAGAAATGACTACGGACAATTAGGCGATGGCACTTACATAAACAAAATTGCTCCAATTCAAATTGGAACTGACAATAGTTGGAAACAAATTTCTGGAGGAGTATCCCATTCATTAGGCTTAAAAACAGATGGTACGCTGTGGGCCTGGGGTTCCGGATACTACGGTGCATTAGGCGATGGCACAACTGTAGATAAAATTACTCCAACTCAAATTGGCACTGCTACTAATTGGAAAAGTATATGTAGTGGAGGGGAATTTAGTACCGCTTTAAAAACTGATGGAACACTTTGGACTTGGGGATATAATGTTCATGGGCAATTAGGCGATGGCACAATTGTTAATAAATTAATTCCGACTCAAGTTGGCACTGCTACTGATTGGAAACAAGTTTCTGCAAAATATTCTTACCATTGTTTAGCAATTAAGAATGATGGAACACTTTGGACTTGGGGTTTTAATAATAGAGGACAATTAGGAGATGGGTCAATAATTGAAAAACATGCCCCTATTCAAATTGGAACAGCAACAAATTGGAATTATGTATCTTGCGGCTCAGATCAATCATATGCAATAAAAAATGATGGAACTCTTTGGGCGTGGGGATACAATAACTACTATCAATTAGGCGATGGAACGGTTATCGATAAACATTCTCCTATTCAAATTGGAACGGCTACAAATTGGAAATATGTAAGTGGTGGGTCAACACATACATTAGGTTCAAAAATAGATGGTTCACTTTGGGCATGGGGACAAAATTCTTTTGGACAACTTGGTGATGGCAGCACTACTATTAAATCTATACCCACACAAATAGGCACTGCATTAGATTGGAAATTTCTAAATACTGGTATAAACTATAGTTCTGCTATAAAAACAGATAATTCGAGGTATGCATGGGGTTATAATGGATTCGGAGATCATGGAGACGGAACTTTAACTAATAAATTGACTCCAACTTTAATAGGTTCAAGCTGTATACTTACTTGCTCACCAACAATTAACATCACTTCTTCAACTACCCCAACAATTTGTAATGGAGCGACCGTTTCGTTCACAGCATCAATAACCGATGGTGGCAGTTCACCATTATACCAATGGAAAAAAAACGGAGCAAATGTCGGTACAAGTGCTAATACATATTCTCTTTCCACCCTATCAAATGGTGATATTATAACTTGCGTTTTAACCAGCAATGCTAGTTGTGCAACAACATCAACCGTTTTAAGTAATAACATTTCAATTACTGTAAACCCAACACCAACTATTTCTTTAAATAGTGGTTCCATTTGCTCTGGTAATAGTTATACTTTATCTCCTACTGGTGCTAGTTCTTATACTTACTCTAGTGGTAGCGCTATTGTTAATCCTTTAACTTCCGCTTCTTACACCGTTATTGGTAGTAGTGCTGCTGGGTGTACTAATTCTGCTGTTAGTAATGTTACTGTTAATCCTACTGTTACTCCTACTATTGCTATTTCTACTCCTAGCACTTCTATTTGTGGGTCTAGTGCTGCTTTCTCTTCTACTATTTCCAATGGTGGATCAAGTCCTGCTTATCAATGGAAAAAAAATGGTGTGAATGTTGGCTCTGGTATTCCTTCTTACTCTCCTACTAGTTTAATTAATGGCGATGTTATTTATTGCATTTTAAATAGTAATGCCGTTTGTGCTAGTCCTACTTCTACTAATAGTAACAGTATTACAATAACTGTTAACCCAACTCCTACTATTTCTGTTTCTAGTGGTGGTATATGTGCTGGTAAAAGTTTTACTGTTAATCCTACTGGCGCTAGTTCTTATACAATTTCTGGTGGTAGTTTTGTGGTTTCTCCTTCTTTAACTAGTACTTATAGTATTACTGGTACAAGTACGTTTGGTTGTGTTGGTTCTAATACTGCTATTTGTTCAGTTTCAGTTAATCCTAATCCAACTATTACTATTGCTTCTTCCAATTCTTTAATTTGTGTAGGGCAAACTGCTTCTTTAACTGCAAGTGGAGCGCTTACTTATACTTGGAGCACATCTGCTGTTTCGTCGGGTATTAGCGTTTCTCCTTCTAGCTCTACCTCTTATTCTGTTAGTGGGCTTGATGCTAATGGTTGCGGCAATTCTGCTTCTTTTACTCAATCGGTAAGTGTGTGTACCAATTTACAAAACGCTACTTCAAACAGTTTAAGCTTCACTATTTTCCCTAATCCAAACAATGGTAATTTTAATATTGAACTTAATTCCAGTACTTCAATTAGCATTTACAATTTATTAGGTGAAGTTATTTATTCAGAAAACTTATTAGAAGGCAAGCACAGCATTGATATTCAAAATCAACCTAATGGGGTTTATATTGTTAAATCAATCAATAACAACCATTCTTTCAAATTAATTAAAAATTAATTCAACGAATTTCTTATAAATTTAAGCGAATGTTCATCTGTTGTATACAGATATTCATTTGCTGAAATAGTACTTTTCTTTAATTATACTTTTGAATCAAATTAATAACAAACCTTTAAAAAAACAAAAACCATGAGCTTTATCACAAAATTAAACGCTATCGTTGAAGAATTAAAATCTGATTCAAGCAAGCTAGTTGCTCACTATAAAGTGCTTCCACCAGATTTGGAAGCAATAAACAGAGCAGAAGAAAAATTAGGATATAAACTAGATACTTCCATCATCAATTTCTATAAAGAATGCGGGGGAGTGCAATTATTATGGTTAGATGAAAACAACGACAATTTTGATAGGCTACCAAGTAAATTGCCATTAGAAGAAAACTTAGATCAGTGGTACATTAAAGGTGAACACTTGTCATTCTTTCCCGAAGGATCAATTTGGATACCTTCTATTGAAACAGTTTTCAATACAGACTGGACAGATTTAATTTTTGCAGATAAAGATGAGTTTGATTCATCAATAACACACGATTACGAAGATTTTAAAATACAAGTGTTTGATTGGTTCTCAAGTTTTAATGATGTAGCCTTTTTAATTAATGGAACATCAAATCCTCCATTGGTATTAGGAGATGATAATGGAGCTACTTATTCAGAAAGTTATTTAATTGATTTTAATCTATATTTAGAACTATTAATTAAATCAAAAGGTAGTATAGAGGTTAGAGTTGATTTTTTAAACAAAAACACTAATAGAGAGCTTGAAGAAACTATTTCATTGAATGATATCGATAATTTAGAAGTTGCATTATAATATAATTAATACAATTGCGAATATTAATCCGTTTCAAACGAAATATCATTAAACAAAAGCAAACTTTCATTTAATAGGTTAGATTAACTTTATACATTTAATTTTATAAATAAAAACATATAACAAAAAACTATGACAATTAACAAACTATACGCAGTATTAGCAATTATTTTAGGTGGTATAATATCATATTTAGCATATAGTATGATGCTAGAAACAGGCTCTGTTTTCAAATTTTTATTAATAGGTCCAGTAATGTTCTGCTTCGGTGTAGCATTTTTATTTTTTTCTGGTTATCCTGTTACATTAACACAAGGAAGAAAGAGAGAAGTTGCACCAGATGCATTCTATAAATTAGCTCCAAAAACACACAAAATAGCTTGGGCTATAGCTGCATGTATTGGGTTTATTGTATCAATGTTATTTTTAAAATTTTAATAAATTATATATGGGACTATTCGATTCATTTTTTGGAAAAAAGAAAGAAAATTTAATTGCACACACTAAAGGTACTTCCATGGAAGAAATGGAGCGTATTCAAAATTCATTAAGCGGCAAAATGTATGCTGATGTGTATAATAACACATTTAATCAAGCGTGTAGACTTGTGCCTAAAGGAAAATATTCTGAAGCAATGGTCATGTTTGAAGATGTAAAAGCAAACACAACAGATGTTGAAAAAAAGGGAACTTGTGATAATCAAATTGGTGTATGTCATTTCTTCTTAGGAGACTTTGAAAAAGCAATTACCTATTATTATAGCTCTATTCAAAACCAATTTGATGCTTCTATGGCTGATGATAATATTTGGGAAGCTTGTGAAGAACTGATGAAAAAAGAGAATGATAAACAAAAATGGGCTCAGCACTACTTGTCTTTAATGCCAAATGGTAATTACGCTAAAAAAGCAAAAAACTTATCTTAAATTTTTATTTAAATAGGGGGTCTCAAAAGTTCAAAATCGTCATGTCGAACTTGATTCGGCATCTTCAAAGAGGTTGATTTTACTCATCTTTAGATTCTTAATCAAGTTCAGAATGACTATAAAATTGACTTTTAATTATTTATTAATTATTAAGCATTTCAAAGAATAAATAAATTACTATTTTTACAAAATAATATTTTGTCTATTTTATGTTAATTATTGGTATATGCGGGGGAACAGGGTCAGGTAAAACTACTGTTGTAAATAAAATACTAGAAATTCTTCCTGAAGATCATGTTGCCATTCTTTCACAAGATTCTTATTATAAAGACAATTCGAATATTTCTGTTGAAGAAAGAAAGCGTATCAATTTTGATCATCCTGATGCTATAGAGTTTGATTTATTACTTAATCATATAAATGAACTAAAAAAAGGTAATAGCATAGAAAAACCTATTTATTCATACATTACATGCACACGGTCTAAAGAAACAATTCATATTGAAAGTAAGGAAGTAATTTTAATTGAGGGCATTTTATTGTTTTCAGACGAACGTATTAGGAACATTTGTAATATTAAAGTGTTTGTGGATGCTGCTGCTGATGAGCGTTTACTGCGAGTAATAAGACGTGATATCTTAGAAAGAGGAAGAAGTGTAGAACAAACTATTGAAAGGTATATTGAAAGTGTAAAACCAATGCACGAACAATTTATTGAACCTACCAAACGCTTTGCTGATATTATAGTTCCACTAGGTGGTGAAAATACAGTTGCAATTAATATTCTTGCTTCAACTATTCGTCAAAAATTAGGTTTAACAAAAAACCAACCAGTAAAATAATTTTTTATAATTTCTAATTACCTAAACAAAGTTAAAAATCCTTTGTAATCTGTTGCTTTATCGCTCTTATCAACTAAATTAATAATGTAAAAATAAGTGCCTTCTGGGCAATCGTTTCCAACATTATTTGGTTTACCGTTCCAATGAGAATTAAAATCCGTTGTTTCAAATAGTTTTAAACCCCATCTGTCATAAATAATTATATGGTATTGTTTGTAATTAGTTGCTTTTACAGTAAATAAACCATTTGCTCCATCACCATTTGGTGTAAATACATTGGGGATATATAAATTATTGCAATTATCATCTGTATAGTTTTTTGTTACAGAAACTGTGTCTTTACATCCAAATACGTTTGTTGTTATTAGTGTTATATTCTTAACTGTATTACTTTCAATAGTTCCTAAATTCAAACTATCGTTAGTGGATACACTTACTCCATTTACAAACCATTGATAATTTGTTAAACCTAGAGTATTTGCAAAGCCTTGTGATGTGTAAGGGAAGCAACCGTTATATCCTGTTGTTGTAAAACTTGCATCTGGTATAGGATGAACCACTATGGTGCTTTTTGCTGTATCGGTACAACCAAATGAATTTTTTACAACTAAACTCACACTATACGAACCACTTGTATTATAGGTGTGTGTAGGGCTGGTTGTAGTTGATGTTTGTGCGTCTCCAAAATCCCAAACGTAGCTTGTTGCACTTGTTGATGTGTTACTAAATGTTACGATTAAAGGCACACAGCCTGCGTTTGGTTTATTTGTAAAAATTGCTTTAGGCATAGGTAATACAACTACTTTTTGTGTTACGGTATCTTTACAATGATGGTTATCTGTAACAATTAATGATACTGTATAAGTACCTGCTACTAAATAATTATGGCTTGTGTTTGATGAGGTTGAAACGGCTCCATCTCCAAAGCTCCAATTGTTGTTAGTAATAGAATCGTTACTAAAATTAGTAAATGTAAAAGGGGTGTTCAAGCAAACCGTATCATTAGCCAAAGTTGTGAAACTAGCAGTTGGTACACTGCCAATATGAATATAGGCATTTTTAATTTCGGTTGATGTAGCAGTGCCTGTTCCTTGTGCAATAAGAGTTACAGTATAAGTTCCATTAGCTGTATAGGTATGCGTTGGGTTTATACTATGGTCAAGAGGGGTTCCATCACCAAAGCTCCAAGTATAAGTAGTTGCGCTTACACTTGTATTGGTAAAGCTAATATTAGCAAGTGAACTAGCACACAAAACGTTAGCATAAAAATTAGCATCGAGGCTTGAACTAAAAACAGATTTACTACACAAATTACCGCAAGCTGGGTCTAATTTAAAACGCCAGAGGTCATTAAAATAAATGCCGAAAGTAGGATAACCACCAAACAACCATAAATTATTGAATTTGTCTTTAAATCCATTTGCACCATAAACACCTGCTGGAAAATTTGAAGGGGCAGAAATTCCCATTGTTCCATAATTTACAACATCTCCTAATGTACCATTTAACCAAGTAAATTTATTATTCTCAACATTATAATACCAAAGTGTTTCCGCTACTCTAAAGAAAAAACCACAGGAATCGGGCCATGAGGCTCTGCCTTCAATTTTAGCAGATGGATAATTAATGGTATTTGTATCACATTTTGCAACATGGCTACCAGTGCTACTTATCGTTGCGTTTCCTCCAACCCAAGTCCATTGAGCGGAAGAGGTGTTAAATTTCCAAACATCTGATATTGTACCACCTCCAAAATCATTTAATACTGCTCCCAAAAAATATAAATTATTATGAGAATCTACAAACTTTGTGTAACAAAATCGATCCCCTGGATCATTACTCGGTGCTTCAACGCCCATAGTACCATATACCGGCGAAGTATGAGATGATGTTTGATCTCCTGCCATCCATGTCCACATATTAGTTGCTATATTATACTTCCAAACATCATTATAGGCTTCCAATGCATTGTTTATGCCACCAAATAGCCACAAGTTGCCCAAAGCATCAGCTGCTCCAGCATTTGTTTCTTGCCTCCCGTTAGGTGTATTTAATATTGCTGGTAATCCTTTTGTTCCCCCAATTACAATTGAGGATGTTGAAATAGAATTTGAACCTTTCATCCAAGTCCATTGGTTACTTGCAATATTATAACGCCACAAATCATTCAAAACTCCATAAAATCCAAAGGCATCAACCCCTGCCCCTCCAAATAGCCACAAATCCCCTACATTATCAACCCAACTAATTCCACCATAACCTCTAGCTCCTGGTGTGTTTGCAGATGCTGGCACTCCCATTGTGCCATAAATACCACTGGAACCAGTTGTAGACGATCCGTTTATCCATGTCCAATTGTTAGTTAAAGGATCAAATTTCCAAAGTGTATTATACTGCGCAAGACGACCACCAAACAACCAAAAATTTCCATTTAAATCGGTCCATTCATATCCTTCATAAGTCCCTGGTGGATTATTTAAAGGCGATGAAACTCCTTTTATGCCAAAAACACCAAATCCAGAAGCTCCGGCATCTCCTTTCATCCAAGTCCATTCACCTATACCTTGAGCTTCTATATTTATAGAGCTAATTAAAAATAATAATATAAATACAAATTTAATTTTCATTGCAAATTGCTTTTATTGTTTTTTATCTAAACAAAGTTAAAAAGCCTTTGTAATCTGTTGCTTTATCGCTCTTATCAACTAAATTAATAATATAAAAGTAAGTGCCTTCTGGGCAATCGTTGCCAACATTATTTGGTTTACCGTTCCAATGAGAATTAAAATCCGTTGTTTCAAATAGTTTTAAACCCCATCTGTCATAAATAATTATATGGTATTGTTTGTAATTAGTTGCTTTTACAGTAAATAAACCATTTGCTCCATCACCATTTGGTGTAAATACATTGGGGATATATAAATTATTGCAATTATCATCTGTATAGTTTTTTGTTACAGAAACTGTGTCTTTACATCCAAATACGTTTGTTGTTATTAGTGTTATATTCTTAACTGTATTACTTTCAATAGTTCCTAAATTCAAACTATCGTTAGTGGATACACTTACTCCATTTACAAACCATTGATAATTTGTTAAACCTAGAGTATTTGCAAAGCCTTGTGATGTGTAAGGGAAGCAACCGTTATATCCTGTTGTTGTAAAACTTGCATCTGGTATAGGATGAACCACTATGGTGCTTTTTGCTGTATCGGTACAACCAAATGAATTTTTTACAACTAAACTCACACTATACGAACCACTTGTATTATAAGTATGTGTTGGGCTTGTTATTGTTGATGTTTGTGCATCTCCAAAATTCCACGCATGACTAGTTGCTCCAGTAGATGTATTATTATATGAAACAACTAGAGGTTCGCATCCTGCATTTGGTGTATTTATATAACTTGCAATTGGTGAAGGCAACACAACCACTTTTTGTGTTACTGTATCTTTACAAAAATGATTATCAGTTACTATTAATGATACAGTATATGTACCTGCTACCAAATAATTATGACTCGTATTTGATGAGGTTGAAACTGCTCCATCTCCGAAACTCCAATTGCTGTTAGTAATAGAATCATTACTAAAATTAGTAAATGTAAAAGGTGTGTTTAAACAAACGCTATCATTTGCTAAGGTTGTAAAACTTGCTGTTGGCATTCCTCCAACATAAATATAATTTGTTTGAACTAAGGTTGCTGTATTTGTGCCAGTTCCTTGTGCGGTAAGTGTTACCGAATAAACACCATTAGCTGTATAGGTATGAGATGGGTTTGTAGCATATCCAAGGGCAGAGCCATCTCCATAATTCCATGTGTAAGTAGTGGCACTAATACTTGCATTGGTAAAATTTACTGTTAATGGAGCATTACCACATATAGTATTTGCATAAAAATTTGCGGCTAAAGCGGAGTTAAATACACTCTTACTGCACAGTTTACCACAAGCAGGGTCAAGTTTAAAACGCCAGAGGTCGTTTATTTTATTAAAACCACTCGACCAATATTCTGCTCCCCCAAATAACCACAAGTTAGAAGCCTTATCTTTAAACGCTAATGCACCACCTCTTGATGGTGGTCTGTTTGTGGGTGCCGAAACACCAATTGTACCATAACTTCCAACATCACTCATTGAACTAGAACCTGAAAGCCAAGTAAACTTGTTGTTTTCTATATTGTAATACCATAAATCATTATAAGAATCTGGAGTTGTTGGGTCAAATCCTCCAAAAAAGAAAAAGCCACAGGAATCAGGCCAAGAGGCACGCACTTCATACTTTGCTTTAGGAACATTTAAAGAAATAGTATCGCATTTTGCTGTGTATGTTCCAGGTTCATCTAAAGTAGTTGTTCCTCCAACCCAAGTCCATTGAGTTGTTGTAGGATTAAATTTCCAAACATCTACTAATTTTCCGCCACTAAAATCTGTTAATCCTGCTCCTAAAAAATACATATTATTACTTCCATCAATAAATTTTGTATAACAAAAACGATCTCCTGGATCATTAGTTGCAGCACTTACTCCTAAAGTACCATAAACAGGACTATGAGTCATTGTTTGGTCACCAGCAACCCAAGTCCACATGTTAGTAGTAGTGTTATATTTCCAAACATCATTATAGGCGCTGCTTAAAGGATTTAACCCTCCAAATAACCACAAATTACCAAGACCATCAGCAACACCAGCATTTGTTTCTTGTCTACCATCAGGAGTATTTGCACTATTAGGAACACCTTTTGTTCCACCAACCACAACTGCTGCTGCAGTTATATTGTCAGTTCCTGCCATCCAAGTCCATTGGTTTGAGGCAATATTATATCGCCACAAATCATTTAAAGTACCCCCTGCACCAGTTTTATCATATCCAAACCCTGCAAACAACCATAAATCTCCAACATTATCAACCCAACTTACACCACCCCAACCCCTCGCACCAGGAACATTTGTAGGAGCAGAAATTCCTTTAGTACCATAAACTCCAGCGTCACCAGCTGTGTTTGAACCATGCACCCATGTCCATTCATTAGTTAATGGATCAAACTTCCATAAACAATTGTACATATCAGAAGATGGATCTACTCCTCCGAAAACCCAAAAATTTCCATTCAAATCTGTCCACTCATAACCCTCATAAATTGCAGGAGGATTATTTAATGGAGATGAAACTCCTTTAGTTCCAAAAGTACCAGGGTCACTATGTGTACTCGGTCCCTTCATCCAAGTCCACTCACCTAAACCTTGAGCTTGGATATTATAAATAGTGATGAATAAAAAGATAATATAAAGTATTGCTTTTTTTGCAAAAAAATTATTTTGATTTACTCTTAAAGAGATTGCTTCTCCGTTAGCTAACGGATCGCAATGACGCATGGTTGAGTTTTTATTTCCCATTGTGCGCTCCTTTCTTATGTTCTTTACGTTCACGTGCTTTCTCTTCCCATTCTTGCTCATCACGAGATTTTTGTTGCTCTTTCACAAATTGATTGTTTTTATCTATAAAATATTTTTTAGTATCCTTTAATACTGCACACATTCCTTTATTAAACATATAGGCTCTGTCGTAAATAAATGGTATAACGTTTTTGTTACTAGTGTTTATAAAACCCCATTTTGTTCCATTATAAACTGAGGCAAACTCTTCGTTAAAATTATTGGCTTCTTTATAAACAGCAGGTATTACTAACTCTCCTTTTGTATTAATATATCCATATAAATTATTTATTTGCACTCTTGCTAATCCATTATTAAAATCATCAGCAAAAGTGTATGTAAAATCAATTACAATTTTACCTGTTACATCCATAAAACCATATTTACCGTTTTTCATTATTTTACACAAACCATCACTTGGCAAACTTGCATCATCGTATATAAATTCGGTAACAAATAATCCTTGCTCATTTATAAAAGCACGTTTGTTTTGTTTTACAACTATTGCTAAACCATTTTTAAACTCACTACCAGCATCGTATACAGGCGGCAACAATAATTTTTCATTAGCTGCAATATAGCCACACTTGGAGTTTTCATAAAATCGATGAGGAGCATTTTGAGCCCAAATTGTAGTTTGAATTAACAATAAAAATAATACGAGGTTTCTCATAAAAATAAATTTTAGATTTGATTTGCCATTGATTGAATTTAGCAATAATTTTAAACAATTAGATCTTTTTCCCTAAGCCAAATAGGGATTTCACTAAACACAATAAACTTTTATGGCAATTATTTTACAGTATCATCTGGCCAATGTTTAGATTGCGGTTTTGAAAACCTCAACCCTAACATTAATTCATGTGTGCCCGTAGAGTACTTTTTAATATTAGATGTTGTTATATCATAAGAATACCCAATCATTAAATAGTTTTTATACATAAACCCAACCAAAGCTGTATAAGCATCATTGTGTCTATAACCACCACCTAACCATATTTGTTCTTTATAAATTACTCTCAACCCTCCATCAATTTCAACCGGTGCTGGCTTAGCGTACTTTACTAAAAACGAAGGTTCAATTTTAAACGATTCGTTTAAATTAAATTTATATGCTCCATTAACCATAAAATGAGTTACTAATCTTCCTTTTCCGTCGCCATTAGTATATAATAAAATTGGGCTCTGATAAAGTTGCGGTGCACTAAATCCTATATACCATTTATCATTATGAACATAAATACCTGCACCAAAATCAGGAACCGTTTTTGTTTGGTATCCAATTAATAAATTTTCATCTCCTCCATCATGTAATATAATCTTATGCCCATCAATTCCCCATTGTTGAATACCAGCACTTAAACCTAACGACATTTTTGTTTTTGCAGTAAGATTAATGTGATAAGCATATGCTAAGCTGATTCCAACTCTTCTTGTAGGACCAACAATATCTGTATAAATATGTGTTCCTATTCCGTGATGTTTGTTTTTTAATGGCGCATGAAGTGTTAGCATATACGTTCTTGGTGCATCGGTAATTCCTATCCATTGATATCGATTATTTGAACGCACATCTGCATAATTATCTTTACCAGCAACGGCAGGATTTATTGCTAAATCATTAAGCATATATTGTGTATACTGCGGAAGTTGCTGACTAAACAACTTCATTGTAAACACAACTAACAATAATATATATCTTGTTTTAAACATTTCTTTTATCTAAAAATAGTTAATGGCCCTGTATATGGTTTAGGATACGAAGGGTGATTTAAATTAATAATGTAATAATATGTTCCAACAGGTAAATCTTTTCCTTTGTATTGACCATTAAATGGAACTGCGTAACCTTTTGAATAAAACAATTGCTCACCCCATCTATTATAAACTTCTACTTCGTTATCTGGGAACATGTAAATTAAATCCAATTGCCAATAATCATTTTTACCATCTGCATTTGGTGTAAATCCATTTGGAATTTTTATTTCTGGATATACAAACACCGTAACTGTATCAGAATTTCTACAACCATTTGCATCAACTACACTCACAGTGTATATAGTTGTAACGGTTGTGCTTGATACAGGGTTTGACACTGTAAAGTTAGATAAATCAACTGTTGGTGACCATGTAAACGATGTTGCTGTTCCACAAGTTGGACTACCACCAATACCAGTTGAACCAAATAAAGGAATACTTACAAACGGACCAGCATCAACAATTGGTAATGCATTAGAATTCACAATAATAGTATCATTATCTACACACAATCCATTAGTTGCCACTAATACATAGGTAGTTGTTCCTACTGCTGGAGTAACAATTACCGTAGAGGTTGATGATATAGTTGTTGTGGAAGGCAATTCAAACCATTGATATGTAATACCTCCTGTTGAGGCATTACCATTAAGTTGTAACACACCATTTTGACAGAAAGAGGTATCGTTCCCTGCATTTGCAATCACAACTATTGTTGAATTAATAGTTATCGTTGTGTCTTTTTTACAACCACCATTATCTGTAATTGACAAACTATAAGTACCTGATAACACATTTAGTAAATCTTGGGTAATTACTCCACTTGGTGTCCATGAATATGTATATGGAGAATTTCCTCCGCCGTTTGTAATATCCACATCACCATCAGCAACCGTGTTACAACTTGCATCAGTAACAATTGCACTTAATGTCATTGTAGATGGATTAGTTAGTGTATACGACTGAGAAGCAGAACAACCATTAACATCAGTAATAGAAACAGAATAAACACCTGCGCATAAAGATGTAGCAGATGGCGCTGTCGAAATCACAGGCGTCCAATTATATACAAATGGCAATGTTCCTCCACTAGGTATACTTGTTATTATACCATTACAATCATTATGACAAATTGGATCCTCTAAGTTTGGTGAACTAAATACAATTGGTGCTGAAGTACTAATTGAAAAATTTTGTACCGATTTACAACCTAATACATCCGATACAATAATTGAATAACTTCCAGCACATAAACCAGTAACACTTGTTGTAGTTGCACCATTGCTCCACGTTGTAGAATAACCAGGTGTTCCACCACTTATAGCCACTGATGCTGAACCTGTACACAAACCAGAACATGATATATTACTACTTGAAACTAAAATTGAAGGTCCTGTTGTTGTACCTACAGAAAACACTTGAGTTTGAGGACAAGCACCATCAAACACTGTTAATGTATAAGTATCTGGTGGAAGGCTGGTTAATGTTGCTGTTGAGCCTGAAGGCAACCAATTGTATGTGTAAATGCCAGATCCTCCAGTAACATTAACTACTATAGAACCCGTGCTTAAAGAACAAGATGATTTTGTTATTATTGCATCAATTGTCATGCTAGTTGCCGCCGCTATATTTACAGTTGCTGTTCTTGAACAACCATTTGCATCTACCATATTACAATAATAAACACCTTCGCATAAACCAGTTTGGGTTTGCAACGAAGATCCATTATGTATCCAATTATATGTAATTGGAGCTGTTCCACCTATTGCTGCAATGTTTACAGTTCCATCACACACTCCTTTACATGTTACATCTGCTGACGTTATGTTCTCCCCTGTAATGCCAGATGAACTATTAATAACAATGCTTGAAGTAGAAATACAACCGTTTCCATCTGTAATTTGAACCGCATAAACTCCCGCACATAAAGAAGATGTAGTTACTCCAACCTGAGTGTTACTCCATACTAACGAATAAGTTGGTGTTCCACCAACAGGATTAACTGTTGCTGATCCATTACACATATTACAACTTGGTTGTGTAATATTTGGAGTATATGTAACTTGTGAAGGCGATGTAATCGTTCCAGGTATGACGTCAAAACAACCATTTGCATCTGTAATAGTTACCGAGTAAGAACCATTGCATAAATTAGTTGCTAAACTGGTTGTTTGTCCTAATGGGTCTGACCAATTAAAACTATAAGGTGGTAAACCTCCTGCAACACTAGTTGCTAACAACGAACCATTACAATAATTATAACATAAATTATTTGTAGCAAATGTGCTGCTAGTAATAGTTGTTAAACTCAAAACATTATAAGTTGCTGTTAAACTGCAACTTAATGCATCTAAAATTGTAACAGAATATGTGCCCGGACATAAACTTGAAATTGATGATGAAGTGCCTGATGTACTCCAACTATAAGTATAACCACCATTTCCACCAGTTGGTGTTAAATTAATTTGGCCATCACATTTACCAAAACATTTGGCACTATTTATTACAGCATTATCTGAAATTACTAATGGTTCGGATATTGAAACACTTTGAAAGTATAAACAATTATTAGCATCAGTTATTTGAGCAGTATATGAACCAGCACAAAGACCAGTTATTAATGAACTAGTTGAAACAGGACTAACCCATCCTAGTGTATAAGATGGAGTTCCGCCAACAGGATTTGAAACCGCCGCCGAACCATTGCACTGTCCGTTACAAGTAACATTAGTTGAAGTTATTGTTGCACCTGTAGGTCCACTAGAATTACTTACTGCAATTGAAATTGTTGCAGTACATAAAGCAGCATTTGTAACCACAACAGAATAAATACCAGCACCTAATCCACTAACTGTTGCACTAGTAGAAGCTAAAGGTGGTAACCAAGAATAAGTATATGGATTACTAACCGTTGTACTTGGAACAGCAACAATAACCCCATTATTAACTCCGCAAGTTGCTGGAGTAATTGCTGGATTAATTCCAATTGGAGGAGGATTTATTAATGTTAATGTTTGTGTATCTGTACATGAATTTGCATCGGTTACAACCACCGTATAATCTCCAGAACATAAACCAGAAACAGTTTGATTTGTATTTGTTGGTGCAGACCATAAATATGAAATTGGTGCAACAGCTGCTATTGGATTTGCAGTAACTATTCCATTACAACTACCATTACACGTTGGATTTGTAAAAGAAGCATTTGCTAATAATGTTGGGGGATTTGTTAATGTTACTAAAGCTTGGCCAGAACACATATTTATATCAGCCACTAAAACAGTATACGAACCAGCACACAATCCTGTTGGGTTTGCTACAAAGCCACCACTAGGAATCCAAGTATAAGAATATGCTGGGGAACCTCCCGTTACATTTGTTGCAACACTGCCGTTGCACACCGCATTACATTTTGGATTAGACACAGTTGTAGTTACCGCTATTGGCAATGGCTGAGTAATGTTAAATGGATTTGTACTTACACATCCATTAAAATCGGTTACAGTACCTATATACGCACCTGTGCATAACGCCCCAACTGTTTGAGTAGTTGCAATTGGTGCAGTATTATAAGAAAAACTATATGGTGCAGTTCCACCGCTTGCTGTTAATGTTGCAGAACCATTACATAAACCATTACATAAATTATTGATGCTTGTTACCGTTGATGTTAATACAGTTGGTTGACCTATGTTAATTGTTCCTGTTTTTATACAACCATTAATATCTGTTACTGTAACAGAATATACTCCTGTACATAAATTTATTATGGTATCCAATGTTGATCCAGCAAATGTTCCTAATGGTGTCCATGAATAAACATAAGGTGCTGTTCCTCCAGTTGCAATAACTTTTACTGCACCTGTGCAACCCCCATTACACAAAACATCTTTTTTATTAAAAGATAATGTGATTGTAGAAGGTTGTGTTATAGAAAAAGTATTTGATCTAACACAAGAATTAGCATCAGTAATATTTACTGTATAATTTCCTACACATAAAGAAGTAGGGTCTTGAACGGTTCCACCGGCTGGCGACCAACTATAAGTGTAGCCAGGAGTTCCTCCACTTGGGCTTAAATTTATTGAACCCGTACAAACTCCACTACATAATACATTAGACACAACACCCGTTGAAGTAATTTGAGTTGGTTGATTAATATTTACAGTTTGATTAGTAACGCAACCTAAACCATCTGTAACCTGTGCAACGTAAGTTCCTGCACATAATGAAGTAACAACAGAACTTGTTGAAGGAATTGATGGCCAATTAACGGTAAATGGTCCTGTACCCGTCATTGTTAAACTTGCGCTTCCTGTGCATAAAGCAAAACATGCTATAGAATTTGAAGTGACAGTAACCGTTGCGCCAAGAGGATCACTTAGTGTTGTAGTAAAAGATTGTGTACAACCATTTCCATCTGTAGTATTTAAAACATAAGTTCCATCCGTTAGATTTGTTAATGGGTTTACAGAACCACCTGGCACCCATGTAAATGATACAGGAGCAGTGCCTCCTGTTAATGTATGAGTAATAGACCCGTTATTTAAAGTACAACCTGTAGGGTTTACAGCCGTAAAAGCAGCTGTTAATGTACTTGGTTGTGTAATGGAAAACGTGCTAGTTCTTGAACATAAATTAATATCTGTTGCTGTTACTGTATAAATACCAGCACATAAACCCGAAATTGAGCTAGTGGTAAATCCACCTGGCTGCCACAAATAAGAAATAGTTCCTGTACCACCAACAGCTGTAGCTGTAGCGCTACCATTACAAGAACCACCACATGAAACATTTGATTGATTTACAGTAAGAGTTATTGCCGGTGGATTAATAAATGTAATTGTACTTGTATTTGAACAACCGTTTACATCTGCAACTAAAACCGAATAGGTTCCTGCACATAAAGCAGTAGCTGTTGATGCGGTTTGTAAAGGTGCTGTTGGCGACCATGTATAAGTATAAGGTGCTAAACCACCTGATGCATTTGCGGTAGCAACACCAGAACATCCACCATTACAAGCTAAAGTACTACCGTTTGTTGTAACCATAACTATTACAGTTTGTGATACGTTTACGGTTTGAGTTGCGGTACACCCTCTAGAGTCAGTAACCACAACCGTTTGAACTCCTGTACATAATCCAGTGGCAATTGGTGTGGTTTGTCCGCCTGGCGACCAAGAATAAGTATATGGTCCTGTTCCGCCAACTCCTGTAGTTGTAGCAGAACCAATACACACATTACAACTCGGTTGAACTCCAACAATAGAAGCGGTTAAAACAACTGGTTGAGTTACTGTAGCTCCTGCAGAACCTATACACCCTCTTCCATCTGTAACATTAACAATATAATTTCCTGCACACAAACTTGTTGCCGTTGCCGTTGTTTGAGCTGGTATACTATTCCAACTATAAAAATAACCTGGTGTTCCTCCTGTTACATTAACTGAAACAGTTCCGTCGCATGTTCCTGCACAAGTTGTTGTTCCATTTGTTGGTGTTAACGTTAATGCTGGTGGTGCAATAATATCTACAGTTTCAGTTTTGATACACCCTTTTGAATCTGTTACTGTAGCTGTATAATTACCTTGACATAAAGCTGAAGAAATAGTTCCAACATCACCATTTGTCCAATTGATAGTATATGTTGGAGAACCACCACTTACAGCGGCAGTAGCAACACCTGTACATTGACCAAAACAATTTGGATTTGTGTTGTTAATTGTAACCGTAATATCTGGCGCAGCCAAAACGGTTGTAGTTGCATTGGCTTTACAGCCTCTAGAGTCAGTAACGGTAGCAGAATAAACTCCAAAACATTGTCCTGTTAAAAATGAAGTTGTTGCACCAGTACTCCATAAAAATGTAAATAATGGTGTACCTCCACCAACAACCGTTGCAATTGATGCATTACACATTCCTGCACAAGTAATAGACGTTGAGTTTAATGCTAATGTTACAGGATTTGGTTGAGTTAAATTAATGGTTCTTGTTTTAATACAACCATTATTATCCATAACTGTTAAGGTATATGACCCAGCACATAATCCCAAAAATGGTGGAGCTGTTGTAATTGCAGGTCCTGAAGTTGGTTGAAGTGTAAATGAATAAGGTGCTGATCCTCCTAAAACTGTTGCGTTAATGCTTCCATCACAAACTCCATTACAGGTAGGTGAAACTGTAGTCGTATTTACAGTAATATCTGTTGGTTGAACAATTGAAGTAGTTGCTTGTCTTAAACATCCTAATGCATCCGTAATATTTAAAGTATAGTTAGCTGGGCATAAACTTGATATTGTTCCTGTTCCTTGTCCTATTGGACTACCAGGAGACCATGTATATGTATAAGGACCTGTACCCCCTGTTAAATTAGAATTAGAAACACCATCGCATGCCCCAAAGCAAGTAACGCTGCTACTAGCAATAGTAAGCGTAAGAGCGGGTGGTTGAGTAATAGTTACCGAATTAATAAAAGTACATAATAATGCATCTGTAATTGTATAAGAATAAGCACCAGCACATAAAGACGATGCCGTAGAAGTGGTTGATACTGAAGGAATCCATGAATACACATAAGGCAAAGTACCGCCACTAGGATTTAAGTTAACGGCACCGTTACAAACACCATTACAATTAATATTAGTTTGTGTTGGCGTAGCAGATAATGTTGGAGGAGATGTGATTTCAAAAGTTACTGTTTTAGTACAAAACAAATTATCTGACACGTTAACCGTATAAATACCCGCACAAAGCGCAGTTCCTAGTGATGTTGTAGAAACAGATGGAGTCCAAGTATAAGTAAATCCAGCACCACTTCCACCGGTTGCCGCTACAGTAGCGGTTCCATTACAGGTTGAACCACAATTTAAATTAGTTTTAGTTACAGTTAAAGTAATTGGTGGTGGTTGAGAAATATTAGAAGAATAGGTGGCTGTACAACTTTTAGTATCTGTTACTGTTACTGAAACTACACCAAAACACAATCCTGAATTTGTAGTGGAAGTTGCACTAACAGCAGCAGGAACCCAAGAGTATGTATACCCAGCTGTTCCGCCTGTTGGTGAAACAGTTGCAGAACCATTACATATTCCATTACAAGTTACACTTGAACTAGAACCATTTGCTAATAATACAGGGGGCTGCACTAATGTTGTGGTAAAAGAATTAACACAACCATTACTATTTGTTGCTGTTAAAGTATAAACACCTGCACAAGCGTTTTTTAAAGTATCTCTTGTAATAACGTTAGTATGTGTAACTGCTGGCGGATTCCAATTAATACTTAATGGAACAACACCACTAACAACATTAACTCTAATTTGCCCATTACACAGACCATTACAAGTAGGCTGAGTTTGAGAAAATGATAATAACGTTGCTGCAGGATTTGTAATAGAAACCTGAACAACAAATTGTTCTCCTACTGAATTTTCGAACAAAACCGCATACTGAGTTCCACATCCACAAAGGGTATTTACAGAATAGGTAGAGCCAGCATATGCTCCTTCCGCTGGAGGTAATACCTGACACGGAGGACTAGGATCGGCATTTAACCACTGTATAGTATAAGGAGGATTTGTACAACCTGCTAAATTAAAAACCGCAGTACCATTGCAAAGACCAGAACATGTTGGGTTGGTAGAACTTACTAAAGTTACAATACATGCCGTAGGCGAAACTGGTCCAACACGTAAATTATTAACTGTATTTAATTCAGATTGCTCAGTTGAATTTAGTGTAGTTTTATTGCAAATTAACAAACTCTTTGCGGTTGTATTATTTACTATTCTTGAGTTAATAACATCAACAAAACCAATTGCTTGTATTGTATTGTTTATTAATTCTAACTGTGCATTTAAAACAATTAAATTTTGTGTTAAAACGGTGGAATTCTTTAATTTCAAATTACCTTCTAAAAACAAACTTTTTAAAGTTGAAAAACTGCCCAATTCCACATTATGACTACTTTTTATGTGAATATCAGCATTTAGTTTGTTGTGACTAAACTGGTATTTTACATCAGATGAAGGAAGCAAATAAACAGCTCCATTATTTTTAATAAAAAAGTGTTCGTTTAAATCAACATTGGAATATATTGTAAGGTCAACTGTAGGGGAACTAATTAAAGAAACATCAAAATTATTTATATTGGAATAAATAGATTTGATTGAAAATGAATTTGTTGCGTGAATTGTAAAACTTCCAGCAGTTGATGAATTATCATCAAAAACAACATCTGTGTTTGCTGTTGGAATTCTGTTTGCTGACGGTCCGCCACTAATATTTGACCAATGATTTATATCATTCCAATATCCAGAACCTCCAACCCAATAAAGAGTTTGGGCCTTTATTATAAAAGAAAATGATATAAAAATAAAGAATAGTAGTTTTTTCAAAATAACAATTTTTAACTTTTACGAATTTATGTGAGTTTAGGTTTCTAAATATACGAAAATTGTGCTATTATTAACAAATTATCTGTTTGAAACCTTTGCAAAAATATATTGTAAATTACAAAACACCATTTTAGTTGTTTAATCATGAATAAAAATAACCCTTTAAATACTTGGACCACATTAAGCTCCGAATTAGTTTACGAATCAGCATGGATTGCTGTGAACAAGCACGAAACGCTTAATCCGTCAGGAAAACCAGCCATATATAGCGTGGTTAATTTTAAAAATTTAGCAATTGGTGTTATTCCATTAAGTGAAGATGGATATACCTGGCTTGTTGGTCAATGGCGTTACCCCCTTAATAATTATAGTTGGGAAATTCCAGAAGGTGGCGGGCCATTAGGCGAAGAACCTATAGAAACTGCTAAAAGAGAACTTAAAGAGGAAACAGGAATTGTAGCTGAAAATTTTAAAGAAATTTTACAATTAGATTTAAGCAACTCTGCAACTGATGAACATGCGCATGTTTTTTTAGCAACCAATTTAAGTTTTGAAGAATCTGAACCTGAAGAAACTGAAGATTTACAAGTTAAAAAAATTCATTTTAATGAAGTTTTTAAAATGGTAATTAATGGGGAAATTACAGATGCAATAAGTGTTGCAGCCATTTATAAAGTAAAATACTTATTAGACACTAATAATCTAAACTAAATTTATCAGCATCATTTAATACAGGAAAAACTGAACGAAACTCAGATAAGTTTTTCTTACTTAAAATAACAGTTTCTATACACTCTTCGCTAGGTTCAAGTGATGCTATAATTTCACCTTTTGCATCTATTGCTAACGAATCGCCCGTATGATTAAAATTATTTACATCTTCTCCTACTCTATTTACTCCAACAACATAGCTTTGGTTTTCTATTGCTCTTGCAATTAAAAGTTGTTTCCAAGGATATCTTCTTGCTGCGGGCCAGTTTGCAACATATATTAATAAATCGTACGTGTTGTTTACAGCATTTCTGCTCCAAGCAGGAAACCTTAAATCATAGCAAATCAGCGGACAAATTTTCCACCCTTTATATTCAATGATTAATTTTTCGCTACCCGCAGTATAATGATTAGGCTCGTTTCCCATTGAAAACAAATGTTTTTTATCGTACTTATAATATGTTCCATTAGAATTTACCCAATATAGTCTATTATAATACAAGCCATTGTCATTAACAGCTATACTCCCAACAATTGCACAGTTTTTTGCCTTTGCTTTTTCAAGCATCCACTTAAACCCTTTACCTAGTGGTTCTTCTGAGAACTCTTTTGGATTCATAGTAAACCCAGTAGTAAACATTTCGGGTAATACAATAAGATCTGTTATTTCATTAACTGAATCAATTTTATCATTTAGCCTTGCTAAATTTTTATCAATATCTTCCCAAACTAAATTTGTTTGTATTAAAGTAACCTTAAGCATCTAGGGATTTAAAATGTTTTTATTATAAATATCTACAGCCTTATTTGCATATTTTAAATGCATGTTTTTAAAGTTTTTTGATAATACTTGTGTTCCAACAACTAACAATGTACCCAAAGCAGCAACACCTAAAGTGTTATTAATTTGGTTTTGATAACTGTAAGAGTTAGCCGAAGTTGCTGACATAGCAACAATTGTTGCAAAACCAACACCAATTCCTGAAAAACCTGAAATATATTGATAGGTTCTTTGTTGCTTGGATTGGTAAATGAGCATTTTAATTTCTTTGTTTTTCCAGGTGTTATTTTTATTTTCAATTACTTGAAACGCCCTGTTAACAGCAATTTTTTTTGTTTGGTACAAATATTTGCCCTTGTTATTATAATCTTCTATTGTTTCGCTATTTATAGGAGCATGTTGGTTTAATGGTAAAGTATATTTAGGGGCTACAACTTCAAACGTTTCTATACTTCCTACTTGATATTTAATTTTTTCAATTTCATTTTTATTTACAATAAACATTGGACCATCCATCATATCAAAACGCTTATACTTAATTTCGGAAGTGCTTATTTCTAAAACCTTAGCAACTATAATATCGTTACTTCCTCTTTTGTATAAGGTGTCTTGGCTATATCCAAAACTACAAATAATTAAAAACGCTAAACCTAAATATTTCTTCATACTCATAAAGGTATAAAATTTATTTCATTAAAGTTCATCATTATACAAATTCGCCGCTTTCCTAATTTGCTTATTTTTAACAGCTTTATATACTTGAGAAGTAATGAAACATCCAGCAGCCAAACCTAAACCAGAAAGTAAAATGGTTCTGAACTTAGGTAAATCATTTGGGCCGTAATAGTTTCGCTTGGCAATATAAAAGCCTCCTACTAAGCAAACTGGTGATACTATAATAAATCCTAATTGTCCATTTTTTTTACTTTCAACATTTAATAATGCATTATTTAATTCGTCAGAGTTTTTTTGTGGATCTTTTTGAAGCATTATTTTAAAGGCTTCCATGTGAGTTAAATCTTTATTTCGCAGACTTACATGATTACCTTCAATTACAAAAAAAGGGTCTTTAATTTGGTTTTTTGGTGCTAAAAACCGTTGCTCTCTTTTACCATTTTCGTATGTAATACTATCAATTTCATTGTAGTTTAAAACACGCGTTATTCCATCGGGGTTATAAAAGTTTTTATACCTAACCTCTGTTGATGAAACCTCTAAAACTCTTACTAATAACGGTTTTTGTGTTTTAACGAAAATGGTATCTTGTGCATTAATACTCTTAATACATACCATAAGAACCAGTAACATTATACTTCTAGTAATCCACATCTTTTAGCTATTATAAACTACAAATAATTTCCGCTGCTTTTTGTAATGTCTCCTCTTTTTTTGCAAAACAAAAACGCAAAAGGCTTTGTTGTTTAGGTTCAGAATAAAACACAGAAAGTGGAATTGAGGCTAAGCCTTTTTCCTTTATCAATCGAATGGCGAACTCTGTATCGTTTTCTGAAGAAATGTTTCTATAATTAACCAATTGAAAATATGTGCCATCGCAAGGTTCTATAATAAACCTTGATCCTGAAATTAAGTTTTTAAAGTAATCTCTTTTTGTTTGATAAAACGCATGCAAATCTTTATAAACGCTTTGATCAGCTAAATACTCTGCTATAGCTAATTGCAAGGGATGATTTACACAAAACACTAAAAATTGGTGCACTTTTCTAAACTCCAGCATTAGCTCCTTTGGTGCTGCAACATAGCCTATTTTCCAACCAGTGGCATGTATTGTTTTTCCAAACGAGGATATGATTACAGATTGTTGTGCTAAAGATTTAAATCGCGCTACGCTTTGATGTTGCTTTCCGTCAAAAACCATGTGTTCGTATACCTCATCACTCAAAACAATAATATTAGTACCAAGCACAATTTTTTGAAGTTCTAATAAATCTTCTTGAGAAAGTGTTGTTCCACTTGGATTATGTGGAGTATTAATTATAATTAATTTTGTCTTATCTGTAATAGTATTTTTTACTAACTCCCAGTCTATAGAAAATCCAGGGCTTTTTAGTTCAATTGGTTTAACAATGCCACCCATTGTTTGAATAGCAGGAATATAGCAATCATAGGCCGGTTCAAAAACTATTACTTCATCATCTTTATTTACAAAAGCTGATATACATGTAAAAATGGCTTGAGTGGCTCCAGCCGTAATAGTAATTTCTGTATCAGGATTATAAGTAGCGCCGTTACAATTTTGTATTAATTCACTAATTTTTTCTCTTAACTGAATAACACCTTGCATAGGCGCATATTGGTTAAAACCACTATTAATATATTTATTACTTAACTCTTTTAATTTTACGTCACATTCAAAATCGGGAAATCCTTGAGAAAGGTTAATAGCATTGTATTCTTTAGCTAAACCACCCATTACTGTAAAAATGGTAGTGCCAATATTTGGAAGTTTTGAATTAATCTGCATTTTTTTTATAATAATTAGAGCAAGTTGCTAAAAAAATCTTATTTTTGCTACCCGTTCTTATAAAAATTGTAATTAATAATAAAATATTGGTCCTGTGGCCGAGTGGTTAGGCTTCCCGAGCTTCGGGACAAAAGCTGAAAAA
>CALMMX010000039.1 GCA_937868545.1 uncultured Bacteroidota bacterium | reverse complement strand
GCATTTTAAGTTCCCAAGGTAAACCAGCCATTACATCACAAGCATCAGCACCACCCACACCAATTGCAATCATACCTAAACCACCAGCATTAACTGTGTGAGAATCGGTGCCAATCATCATTCCACCAGGGAATGCATAATTTTCTAATACAATTTGGTGAATAATACCAGCACCTGGTTTCCAGAAACCAATACCGTATTTATTTGATACAGATGCTAAGAAATTAAATACTTCTTCGCTTTCTGTTTTTGCTCTACTTAAATCGGCATTTGCTCCAACTTTAGCTTGAATTAAATGGTCGCAATGAACTGAAGAAGGCACTGCCACTGTAGGACGACCTGCTTGCATAAACTGTAATAACGCCATTTGAGCTGTTGCATCTTGCATAGCAACTCTATCTGGGTTAAAATCTACATAAGATGAACCACGAGGGTAATCTTTTAAACCCATATCAGCATCTAAATGCGAATACAAGATTTTTTCAGCTAATGTTAACGGGCGACCTAAGGACTTACGAGCTGCTTCAATACGAGCAGGCATGTTTGCGTAAACCTTTTTAATCATTTCAATGTCGAATGCCATAATAATTTAAATGTTGAATTGGTTATTTATTGAATTAGTGAATTTGTTTTTGCGTTACGAATTTAATAATTTAATACCATTTTTAAGGTATTTAGAGCTGTTTTTTTTCATGTTTTTGGAACATTGTTGGGTTTTTATTTTAATAATTGTGTTTTATACCTATGTTGATGTTATCACTATGCTGTTGTTGGTGTTATCACCAAGGATTAATTCTATTTAGAACTTATTGTTGCGCCATTGTTGGTGTTATCACCAACAATTAATTGGCTTGGTTATGTTGTTGGTGATAATAATAACAACTGCATGAGATTAGTTATGCTGTTGGTGATAACACCAACAGCGGCTTGAGATTGATTGTGTTGTTGGTGAAAACACCAACAACGGTTTAGGACTTATTGCTGTGCTATTGTTGGTGTTATCACCAACAATTAATTGGCTTGATTATGTTGTTGGTTATAATAATAACAACGGTATGAGATTAGTTATGCTGTTGGTGATAACACCAACAGCGGCTTGAGATTAGTTATGCTGTTGGTGATAACACCAACAGCGGCTTAGGACTTTAGCTTCGCCATTGTTGGTGTTATCACCAACAATTAATTGGCTTGGTTATGTTGTTGGTTATAATAATAACAACAGTATGAGATTAGTTATGTTGTAGGTTATAATACTAACAACTGCATGAGATTAGTTATGCTGTTGGTGATAACACCAACAGCGGCTTAGGACTTATTGCTTCGCCATTGTTGGTGTTATCACCAACAATTAATTGGCTTGTTTATGCTGTTGTTTATATCACCAACAACGGCTTTTAAGCAGATTGATCCGTCATCAGTTGGAAACACCCAAATTAACTTAAGCTAGTTTGAGTTTTTTTATTGGTTGTATTGCTAAACCCTGAGTAAGATTGTCAATAATGGTTTCTACAGTTGGTTTTGACTCTTCGTTTTTATTTTGAAATTTGTTAATGCCAACTAAAACTAGTTTTCCATTTTTAAAATCAGCAATTAATTTATCAGCATCTTCCTTAATTAAATTTTGAACGTAATTAAGTTTAAGCGCATTGATTAATCCACCTTTCGATTCAATATCTTTAAATGCTAACCATGCTTTTTCACAAAGTTCAGTAGTAATGTTTTCAATATAGTAAGAACCAGCAGCCATATCAGAAACTTTATTTAAATAACTTTCGTCTTTTAAAATAAGCTGTTGGTTGCGAGCCATACGCGAACTAAAATCATTATCTTCTTTTATTTGATAATCAAATGGGAAAACAACGATGCTATCTGCCCCGCCAATACAAGCACTCATGCTTTCGGTGGTGGAACGTAATAGGTTATTATAAATATCAATAGCAGATTTATTTACTAAAGTTGTTTGTGCGTGAATGTGAATTTTTGCAGTACAGTTATATTGATTTAAAATAAATTGAGTGAGTTTACGCAAGGCTCTGAGTTTAGCTATTTCCATAAAAAAATCGCCACTTACAGCGCATGTGATATGAAATACATTTAAACTCGATATTTTATTTTGCGAACTTAATTCATGCAAATATTCATTAATATGTGCAATTGAAAATGCTAATTGATTTAAGGTATTAGCTCCAGATTCGTTATAAATACTGGTGTTTATAGCAATAGAGTGGTGCAGGTGAGAAGTGTTAATTACACCTTGTGTTGTATTATCTGAATCAATAAAACAGTATTCGTTGTAATTATTTTCATCAAGGAATGTATGTAATTCGCTAGTAAATTGTGGGGCAATTTCAAATAAAGAGTAAATATGTTCAAACAAAATGCCTTTGCATAAAACACTAAAATTGGTTGGTTTATTGATTTTAAATACCAAGCCAGAAGCTCCATTTTGCAAGGCATTAAGCGCTTTTTGATTAGCAGTTTTTTCGTCGGTTACTTCAATGTATTCGCAAATTGTCCAATCGCTATTATTATAAGAATTAGTTTGTGTAACTTTTACATCTTCCGAAGTATAAAATGGTTTTACATCTATACCAGAGTTTGTTTTCCACGTTAACGTATTAAAATCAATTCCTTTTAAATCCTTTATTATTTGCTCTTTCCAAGCTTCTGCAGTTGTAGGTTTAAAATCGGTAAATAATGCTTGCATGGTACAATTTTGAAATGTGATTTAATTAAAATGTTTGCGTAACTTCTTTTTTAATAAAGGCAATGGCAATATCTGTTGGTAATTTTGAATCAAGGTTTGCAGTAGCACTTAAAATTGCCATTGCTAATTCGTTGCCAGGTGCATCATCACGAACTTTTGATGACGAAATATTTATGGTTTTAATAATTTCTTCTTTAGCAGTCTTTACTAAATCCCAAGCACTTGCCGAAATATAAATTTGCTGAGATAGATTATGTTCATACTCTGTTTTTACTGCTAAAACCAAATCGAGGTGTAATTGCCTAGCACTCATGCCTGGTTTGTTTACTCTAACTACAAGACTGTTTGGGTTTATGCGTTCTAAAAAAATAACCACACGCTCATACGCTTGTATTTTTAAGGGAGTTAAAGATGCTAATGAGGCTTTTTTTAGTTCGTGTTCGCGGCGTTTTTGGTCGTTATCTAAAAAACGTTTTACTAAAAAATATGCGGCAGCAAATACAGCACCAGCGGGAATAATAATTTTTAAAAGTTCGATAAATGCGTTCATAGTTTTTGGATTTAAATTTAGTTTAGTACTAACTATAATTAAAATTTGATATAAAGATACAGTTCTTAAAATTCATTCAAAATTTATCTTTATCCACCAGCTTTTTTAGCTTTATAATTAGCTTTAATAAGTAAATCTAGTATTTTATCTCTATTATCGCCTTGTATGAGGATGTTACCATCTTTGCAATTGCCACCCACGCCACACTTTTGTTTTAATGTTTTTCCTAAATCATTTAAATCGTCTTCGGTACCAATAAAGCCACTAATGCGTGTAAGTAGTTTTCCCCCACCAATTCTATCTAAAAATATTTTGAGATTTTGTTGTTGAGGGGGCAACGTTTCCGACGTTTCGTCTTCTTCGTTTTGGTAACTAAAGTTAGGGTTTGTAGAGTAAACCACATTTACTCGTGTTTTATCTTTTTTGCTCATTTTTTTCTAAATAAAAAATAACTAATTATGGTACTCAAAAATATTCCTGCTAAGGTAATAAATACAACTGTTTTTATTGAATAGAGGTTTTGATTGTTTTCTGTTAGTTCGGGTTGTGTAGCATTTATAATTTCGGGAGGTTGATTATTGATGGTTGTTAGACTATCTTTTAAGTGCTGGTGTTTTTTCAAAAATTCATTGGCTAATTGAAAATTAGATTGGGCTTCATAAAAATCGGCTTTAACCTGATATAAAATAACCATTTCATCTAAAATTTGATAGGTATTGCAGGCGTTTTCTGCCAAGGAAATGTAGTTTTGTGCTTCCGAAAATTGTTTTTGTTTTACTAAAACATTTGCAATATTTATGTAACTATTTGCTAAATCCACTTCATCATCAATAATAGTGCGCATTTTTAAGGCATCCTGAAAATAGAGTAGGGCAGTGTCTAATATATTATCTTCTACCAATGCCACGCCAATATTATTATTACAAGTAGCAATAAGCTCGTAATCACCAATGTTATTAGCATAAATAAGGGCCATTTTAAGATTTAAAACAGCAATTTCATTTTGTTTTTGAGTGTGATTAAGGGCAGCAATGTTTATAAGGCAACGCGTAATTTCTTTAGTATTACCCAATTTGTTATTTAGTTGTAAGGCTTCTAAATAGCTGCTTTCGGCTAAACTAAAATAGTTAATGTCGCTATAAATGTTTCCGAGGTTTGATAAATTTATGGCACAACCATTTAAATTATTGATACTTTGATTGAGTTTTAAGGCTTTCGTTTGAAATTGTAAGGCTTCAGAATAATGATTTTGCTTGTAGTTTAAAATGCCTAATAAATTAAATGCTTTTGCCAAATGCTTGGCGCTTCCACTCTTATTTGCTTTTTTATAACAGGCATCAGCAAATTGCTGAGCACTGCTTGGATCCGTATTTCGTAAACTAAAGCCTTGGCCGTATAATTGATTTACGCTTTCGGTATCATTTTCAATACAAGTGAGTTGATAGAGTAATGAATCGGTTGATTGCGCCTTAAATAGGCTAACAGCAAACAAACTTATGATACATAAAACAATTTTCATTTACTGTAAATATAAATGGTTTTTATGATATTTTTTTAATGCTTAGTCTTTTTTACCAAGGTAAACACAGGCACCACTGTTATCGTATTTTGAATGAGTAACACTTGCTAGCGAATTTGGTTTTTCTTTAATGCGTAAATACCCTAAATAGGCAAAAATAATTGCCTCTTTAAATTCTATAATTTCTTTTTCAGGTATGGTAATTTGGCCATTATACACTTTTTTAAGTTGATTTATAAAATATGTATTATAGGCGCCACCACCCGTAATTAATAGCGATTTTAGGTTATTAGCATTTAAAGTATCATTAATTTTTATTACCATATAGTGCACACAAGTTGCTAATTTATCTTCGGTGCTAATGGTGTGAGCGTTTAAAATTGGAGAAAATGTATTTTCAAATAATTCTCTACCAATTGATTTTTGTTGCGTATTAATGGACACTAATTCTTTTAATAAGGATTCATTGCTATTTCCTTTTGCAGCAAGCTTGCCCGATTCGTCATAATCGAAGCCTAGGCTGTTAGATAAATAATTTAATAAAATATTGGCTAAACAAATATCAAAAGCCTTGGTGCTGTTGTTTTTAGTAAAAGAAATATTGGCAATGCCGCCAATGTTTAGGCAGGCCTCATTTGTACTAAATAAATCTCTATCTCCAATTGGCACTAATGGTGCGCCTTGTCCGTTTAGGGCAACATCCACACTTCTAAAATCACAAATAGTATCAATACCCGTTTTAGCAGCAATGGTGGCACCACAACCTATTTGAGTTGAAAATCCAAGCTCAGGTTGATGGAAAATGGTATGCCCGTGTGAGGCAATGTAATTGGCTTTGAGCTTATTTTTATTTAAAAAAGTAGTTACTTGTTCGGCAATAAAAGAACCATATAAACTATGGAGTTTAAAATAGTCGAGGGCCGATTTATTGTAAACTGAATTTAACTGCTCTTTCCATCCGTTGCTGTAGGCAATGGTTTGGGAGGCTAATAATTTAAAATGGGTGTGTGTGGTATCTTCATTAAACTGGCAAAGTGCTAAATCTAATCCATCTAGTGATGTGCCACTCATAATGCCTAAAAATGTTTTATCATTTAAGTTCATAATAATAGAAATTAAAGTGGTGACAAATTTTTTCGGGCAGGTTTATCAAATTCATGAAAATCTATATTCGAAAAATATTTAAACACACCATTAGGATTAGTAGTTTTAAGGTAGTAAAAACCTTCGGCAGTGTAGAGTTTAGTTTGATCAGTTGGTTTTTCGGTTTTATAATATTCCATAACCGCATTAACTAATTCAAAGCTAAGGAACTCATTTATTTTTTTATTGCTTTTGTACCATTTAACTTGTTCCATTGTCTTATTTTTTTGATAATTTCTGCTTAAAATACGGTTGCTAAATTTTTAGTATTTTATTCTTAATTGTTTCAAAGATAATAAAGAAAATTGCTTTTTAATATATGGTATTATATAGTCGTCCCTCAAAAAGTCATTTAGTTTATTTTTTCTTTTTTCCATGTTGAAAAAAGAAACAAAAAAAACTAGGCAAAACACCAAATCCATTTTTCATCGCACTTTCTACGCTTCAGCTCCTCCTGAAAAATTAGGATTTCGCACCGTTTTGCCAGGGCCTACCGCACCTCACTAAAATTAAACCGCCGATTTTTTGACCTTTAGATTATTTTTCTGGCAGATTTTATAACTATTATTTCACCAAAAATCCTTATATATCAACACTTTTAAATTATTTGAGGGACGACTATATAGTTTTCTTTAGTTTATGTGGTATTTATAAAAGACTTAATACATTTTATTAAAAAGTTCAGCATTTGAGATATGACAAACGTTATTTGCAATTTAAATTTTGTTCATATTATTTTATTGTTCATGAATCATGCACAATGTTTTTTTGAGGAAATAATACTGAAAATAAAATTATAGATTGTTATATGTTGTTGAAATAATTAAATTATTTCAACATAAAAATATATCCAAAAAATCAAGGAAATATGCTCAGCAAAGCTTATATTTGAAATTATAGCACCTTAAACAAAACCATGGCCTCAGAAGACAAAAAACAGCAACTCGAAACACAACTCTGGAAAATTGCAGACACCCTGCGTGGAAAAATGGATGCCGATGATTTTAGAGATTATATACTAGGCTTTATTTTTTATAAATACCTAAGCGAAAAAATGCATCACTATGCCGATAGCATTTTAAAACCCGATAAAATTACCTACGACCAAGTAGAACAACATAAAGACAAAAAAGAACTCCTAGCCGCTATTAAAGACGAAGCCCTTGACAAACTCGGTTACTTCCTAAAACCATCCGAACTATTTGGTGAGCTTGCCAGAAGAGGCAATGCCGAAGGCAAAAGCAAATTTATATTAGATGACTTAGCTAAGGTGCTAACTAATATTGAGCAAAGCACCATGGGCTCCGAAAGCGAAGAAGACTTTGGGCACCTGTTTGAAGATTTGGATTTAACCAGCAGTAAGCTAGGTAAAACCGAAAACGATAAAAACGAATTGATTGTAAAAGTTCTCACGCACCTAAACGAAATTGATTTTGATATACACAATACCGAAACCGATATTTTAGGCGATGCTTACGAATACCTCATTGGTAAGTTTGCCAGCGGTGCGGGTAAAAAAGCAGGCGAGTTTTATACCCCGCAACAAGTAAGTAGCGTATTGGCACAATTGGTAACTATTGGCAAAACAAAACTAAAAAGTGTGTACGACCCTACTTGCGGCTCGGGCTCTTTATTGTTGCGTGTAGCAAAAGAAGTAAAAGACAAAAACATATTTTTTTACGGACAAGAAAGTAACCCAACTACATACAACTTGTGCCGCATGAACATGATTATGCACGATGTGCATTATAAAAAGTTTGACATTAAAAATGATGATACCTTAGAGCGCCCACAGCATTTTGACCAACGTTTTGAAGCCATTGTAGCTAACCCGCCTTTTAGTGCCGAGTGGAGCGCAAGCCCCTTGCACATGAGCGACGAGCGTTTTGCTGCTTATGGTAAACTAGCACCCAAAGGAACCGCCGATTTTGCTTTTGTGCAACACATGGTGCATCAGTTAGATGAAAAAGGAACGATGGCTTGTGTGTTGCCACATGGCGTGTTGTTTAGAGGTGGTGCCGAAGGACACATACGCGAGCATTTAATAAAAGATAAAAATTACCTAGATGCCGTAATAGGTTTACCAGCCAATATATTTTATGGCACAGGCATACCCACCTGTATTTTAGTATTAAAGAAAAACCGAAGTGTGGACGCTGAGCGAAGCCGAGACGTGTTATTTATAGATGCCAGCCAGCATTTTGAAAAAGTAAAAACACAAAACTTCTTACGTAAAGAAGATATTGCTAAGATTATTAGCACTTATAAAAACCGAGCTGCCGAAGATAAATACAGCCACATTGCCTCATTAAGCGAAATAGCCGATAATGATTACAACTTAAACATACCGCGCTATGTAGATACTTTTGAAGAAGCAGAAGCCGTGAATTTAAAAGCCGTGAGTAAAGAACTACACAAAGTAGCTGAAGCGCTTGAAACCGCAGACAAAGAAATAGCTAAGTATTGTAAAGAATTAGGAATAGATACCCCATTTTAATTTTATGGAAGAAACTAAAGTAGTACATAAGAAAAAGATGTTAGTTCCTAAATTGAGGTTTAAGAGTTTTAATGAAAGCTGGGAGGAAGCTAAATTAGGAGATGTTGGCAAAATAAGAATGTGTAAGAGAATTTTTAGCCATGAAACAAAAGAGATTGGCGAAATTCCATTTTACAAAATTGGAACATTTGGTAAGGAACCAGATGCTTTTATTACCAATGAACTTTATTTGAATTTTAAAGAAAGATTTTCATTTCCAAAAGTTGGTGATATTCTAATGTCCGCATCTGGTACTTTAGGTAGAACGGTTGTCTATGATGGCAGACCTGCTTACTTTCAAGATTCTAATATTGTTTGGCTGGATAACGATGAAAAGTTTATTACAAATTCGTTTTTATATTACATCTATCAAATTGTAAAATATAACTCTGAAGGCGGAACTATACAGAGACTTTATAATAGCATTATTAGTAATACGAAATTTACAAAACCCTCCATCCCCGAACAACAAAAAATAGCATCCTTTTTATCGACGGTAGATGAAAAAATACAATTACTCAACCGCAAAAAACAATTACTAGAGCAATACAAAAAAGGAGTCATGCAACAACTCTTTTCTGGTCATTTGCGTTTTAAAGACGAGAATGGAAAGGCTTATCCTAATTGGGAGACAGTTAGATTAAAAGATTTAACTGAGCACATTACAAAAGGAACAACACCTAAAAAATTTGAAAATTCAGGTGTTTATTTTATTAAAATAGAAGGGTTGGATGGGCAGACATTTAACAAAGAAAAATGTCTTTACATTAGCCAACAAACTCATGAAAATGAACTAAAAAGGTCAATACTCAAAGAGAACGATATTCTATTTGCCATAGCTGGTTCAATTGGTAAAGTTGGATTTGTCACTAACGACATTTTACCCGCAAATACAAATCAAGCGTTTGCAATAATTAGATTAAAGGATTTAAATAGTTTAACTTATATATTTCATATTTTAAATTCCAGTATGATGAAAAACTACATTAACCAGCAGGTAAGTGTAGGTGCACAACCTAATTTGAATTTAGAACAAATGGGCAATTTTAAATTTAAATTACCTAATCTCGAAGAACAAAAAAAGATAGCAGATTTTTTATCGGCAATAGATGTAAAGATTGAGAGTTTAAGTAATCAAATAAACCAAACCCAAAACTTT
>CALMMX010000038.1 GCA_937868545.1 uncultured Bacteroidota bacterium | reverse complement strand
AGCGTATAAAATGATGAAAATTGCTTTGCCTTCCACTTCAACACTTGGGCAAAACCCAGAATTGGATAAAGCGCGTAAAAATATGTTTGCCCTTGTTGGCAATGTTTTAGGAACTGCAAATGCTGTATTAGATGATGATAAAACTACTGAGGTAAGTCCTTTGGAACTTATTAGTCTTGCAAAAAGCATCTATAACGAAAAAGAAATCCTCTTGAAAACCGATGAAGATTCATTACCAACTTTATTGGAAACCATTTTCTACGTATTTACCTCCTCAGCAAAACTTCCCAAGTCGAATTATTTAAGTACACAGTACGATAATAATTATGAGCACATTATACTATCACTGTTATGGCAAATTACGCCCTCAGCCCCTAAAGATTTTGCTTTATACGAAGTTTGTAAATCAAATGAAAATAATACTGAAGACATAAGCTTAAGATTAGTTTATCAATTAACAAAATCGTTTGTGTTATTAGAAAATGAATATTACTTGCATTCACAAGATAAATGTGATGAATATTTACACTATATGGAAAACAATAAACAATTAATTAGTGAAACGCCAATTGTAACTTTAACATCAAATTACCCAACAGCAAGTGAGCAAGGCTATTACCAATTACATGGTATGGGCTTAATAATAAAAGCCATAGATGAACAAAAAATGGGCAAGAAAAAAGAATCACTTAATGACATGGAACTTTTTTTGGAAGACATGGAAAAAGGTGGTTTAGATAATGAACTCACTTGGCTTATTAGTGCTCAACTATATATTAACAAAGAAGATTTTGATAAGGCAAAGCTCCCTTTACAAAAACTTGAAAAAAGTGATTTATTAAGTGAACCAGAGAAAAAAGCAATTACAGAATTACTAAGCTACATCAAATCAAGAAAAAAAGATAGTGCATTAAATGTAATTTCTGATAAACTAGCATTCGGCAAAATTGCTTTTCATTTGTTTCAGGAACGTATAAAAGAATCGAAACAAATTACGGATTTAGAAAATACCAAAGAAGGTAAAAAACTTATGGAAGTGCAACAGGAAATGAACTCTAAACTTAATTATATTGATGAAGTAAGCAATAACTTAAATACGGATAGCATAGGTAATAAGGCAAAAGGATTGTTAAATAAATTATTTAAATAAAACTTATTTTACTACAAATTCACAAAGTGATTTTTTTTTTAAAATTCCAGATTTCCTACAACTAACACTAATCTAAATTAAGTAACTTGCCATATCAATTTCGATTTAAGTATCATCTTATAAAATAAGTATATGAATTCATCTAAACTAATCTTAACAATTGTAATTGCATTATTCTCATTACATAGTGTTAAGGCACAAACAAAAGCTAAATCAACCACAACTAAATCAACCACAAAAGCAGGAGCTAAAGGCAATGTAAAAACAATTAATGTTTATGTTTGCACAAGTACAAAAGATAAGTTTTTTCACAAATACAGTTCATGCAAAAATTTGAATAATTGTGGTGGTGAAATTAAAAACATTAAAAGTGCAAGCGAACTAAAAAAGTATAAACGAAAATCGTGTTTACATTGTTTTAACTTATAATATGAAATATATTACTTGCAATAAATGATTGAAACTTTAAGTTTTATTCTAATTAAAAATTAAATCCAAATGTTAAAGAATTTTGCAAGTAAGAATCTTTTTTATTAGACATTTTCATTTCTTCACCATTTACTTCTGTTGGATTTACTACCGCAGTAATTCCTTTTATGCCGTTTGAAGTGTAAACATGTTTATTAGTTACAAAACATCCAAAAGCTAAATTATATCCAATATTAAATCGTTCGTTGATATTATATTTAACACCTACTCCACCGTTTAACGAAAAGTGTTTACCAACATTTACACAATTGCGTCGCATGTTATCTGATAAACGATTGATGCCTGCGCCAAAATAAACATAAGGTGCCAGTTTAGAATTTTCATTTAAAATATAACCATTTGCAAATTTGTACTTTACTGCAACATTACCTGAAATCATTAATGACCTTAAATCGCCCATTCCTCCTTCTTCTCCTGGGCAGCCTGGGCATTTTTGATCAAATGGTACAATTCTGCTTTTGTCCTCTGCTGTTTGACAGTAGCCAAAATGACCCATTGTACCACCAACGTTTAAATCAAAAGACTTATTTAAATAAAGTCCCGTATTTATTGATGCACCTGCAAAAGCAACTGTGTTAAATTTAAAAAAACTACTTCCCAAATTCCCATCGTATTGCTGAATAAAAGCTCCTGCTTCTATTCCTATTTTATTATTTTTATTTTGTCCAATTGAATTTAAAGAACTTAAAAAAATTGAAACTGTGATGAATACATAATTTTTCATGATTTTATTTGTTTAGGTTTATATTAATTAAAAAGTTAAATGATTTATTATATAAGAAATGACTAAAATCTATACCCTACACTCCATGCATAATTTACATAAGGCATAATGTTTTCTGGCACTTGCACTGCATATTTAGCATTGGCATTTATAAATTCAAATCCATAAGGATCTTTTTCGCTATAAGTATCTTTTTTAAAACCAAAAGTTAATAGCATGCTCATGTTTATCTTATCTGAAAAACGAGCTAAGAAGCCTATGTTAACACCATAATGTTGGCGATAAAGATTAAATTTGTTTTTAAAATTCTCATTATTGAATTGATTTTGAGTTGCATTAATTGATGTATATCTCTTATCGACGCTCATTTTATATTCAGTAAAATTAAATGAAGGTCCCATTAAAAAATTTACTTCCCTTGTCATTGAAGGCGCAAACATTACACTCATGCCCACCTGATAGTTCAAAAAATCATACTTTGTTTCACGATTACCATCTGTATAATTTCTACCGTACAATGAGGATGTAATCGCAGGACTTCCCACGCCAAAAGCAAATGGAACATTAATAATTAAATTTGCCTTTTTAATATCGCGCATGTAATTAAACCCTAAGGCCGTATTTAAAAAAGCTATGTAATTAAAGCCAACAAAATTTTTGTATTTATAAAGTTTTTGGCATCTTCTTTCCCTAACACTCATTCCATTGTACATGGTAACAGGCACATTATCTAAATTGTATTTATTTGGATTATACTCCTCAAATTTAACAGAGGTGTCGACAGGTTTAATGAATTTTTCAGTCACACCATTTTTATATATGATATACGCTATATCAGATTTTAAAACAGAGATAGTTGGTCCATCTAAATAATTAAACATTTTATATTTAATTTCTGTTGGATAAACTTCAAGAATTGCTGCAATTACTTTACTGCTATCAGTTTTAATTACAATGTCTTGAGCCATAACAGTATTTACAAAAATTGCTGTTAAAAGAATAATTTTTAAAGTTTTCATATTCATATATTTTAATTGGTTAATTTCTTAATTACATTTCTCTATGATAGTGGCACATTTAGAGCTACTAATAAAAAACTCTATCTTATTTGCTACTTAGATTATTATGGCGTTCTACATAATAATTATATGCCACTGGCAAATCTCTAAACAAAACTGTTTTGCGTTTTTGATGAGGTACAGTAGAATATATTGCCAATGCAGGAATAACTAAAACACTAGCCACACCTAAAAAAATCAGAGTTCCACTTACCATATTATTTTCTTGATAAGAGTTTGCAGCGGCACTACCTAAAAATCCCATAGCCGCAAAACCACTACCTAATGATATTAATCCAAGTCTCTGTTTATCTCTAGTAAATGCATCATACCTTGCTACTTGAATTTGAATTAACGTATCATTAATAGTGCGACAAAGGTTTAGAAAATCAATTGGATTAATTACATTCTTATTTAGATCCTTTAATTGTCGTTTATGAAAATTAAAATAAACGGGGCTTAATTCATCTTGTGAATAATAATTTTTAGAAACTGAATCAACATTAACTGAATGTATTTCGAAGGATGAAACCTGAGCATTTTGTGTTACAAAACATAACATAAAGGCAATTGATAAAATTGATGTTTTCATATATTTATTTAATATTAAATTTTCTTGAACCACTTTAAATCATTATTTAATTTCTTGATTCAAAATTATTTCAAGATTGGGAAAAAGACACAGCTTTAGGAGCGATAATTGCGATAATAAAAAAATAATGACAGTATATTATCAAATTACAAGTCAATTATTATTAAATATCATTATATGATAATATAAATTAAATATAATATCCTATTTTTACACAATAAAGAAAATAATCTCATTTCGTATCATGAAACACTTAAAACTTTTTTTAGAATCCATTGAAAAAGGCTTGCCAAATCACATTACATTAAATCAGGCTTTGATAAAAACCCTAAAAATAAATAAGGATGCGGCTAGCAGAAGAATAAATGGCAAAACTCCATTTACTTATAGCGAAGTTTGTGCTCTATCAAAAGCATTTGGAGTAAACCTTAACCCTGCGCAATCAAATCTACACTCAAATGTTGTGTTTGGATATGTCCCATTTAAAAGCAAACAAGTTGACTCGAAACATTTCTTCCAAACAATATCAAACTTATTGCAAGAGATGTCTACTCAAAAAAATGCACACTTAATGCACCTTGCTCCAGAAGTACCTGTTTACCACTGTTATAATTATCCTAAACTCTTAAACTTTAGATTGTTTTATTGGGGAAAATATTTATTAAACAATCCATACTACTCAAAACGTATTTTTAATGAAGTTGAAATTGATGCAAACATAACTAAACATGCTAAAAAATCATACGATAATTATTGTACAGTGCCAAGTACCGAAATATGGACTCCTCAAACCATACAGAGTATATTATCACAATTACATTTTTGCATTGAAACTGGTGATTTTTCAAATAAAGAAGAAGTTGAATCAGTTTTAGCCGAAGTATCTCAAATGATGCAACGTATTAAGCAAATGACTGAAGAAAATAATAAAGCATTTGATCATGATAAAAAACTAAATGTCCCATTTCTATTTTATAAAATCGATGTCAACATAAATACTTCGAACTTACTTGCTGTAATGGATAACACTACTATATCTTATCAGCAATTTAATGCCATTAACTTTATGAGTACTACTCAAAGCGACTTTTGTGAAGAAAATTTAGAGTGGATTCAAAACATTCAATCGAAATCATCACTGCTCAGTGGAGCTGGTATTGTTGAAAGGCAGCGCTTTTTTAATTCTGTAAACAAACAAATTAATGAATTTAAAGACGGACTATGTAAAGTAGATTTTGGTTAAGCATTTTAATTTTGGCGTAAAACTATATGCCGGGCTTTGGATAATGAGCCAAGCCGAAGAAAATTATTAGAACCGAAAAAACAATTACTTCTTGATGTTTTTTCCTGTAGTACCTTTTATTCTATCCTTATAATCAAGTCTATCTTCAATTGACACAAAATTTTTCTTTATGGTAAGCGTAGTATCTATTTGTAAATTCAGCCCCATTAAAGGCTTAATACTATCATAAATTATAGGAATAAAGTAAATAGTTTCATTAAAATTTTTACGTGCATACTTATGTAACATTGCACATTGAAAAGGATCGGTAGCAATTGCAATGGTTTTGTAACCCATTTTTTTTGCTTGGTGATAACCATAATAAAGATTTTCTGTACTATGCTCAGCTAATGTATCTATAACAATATTCTTATTTTGAATTCCTATTTGATTTGCATACAATGCCATTGTAGAACCTTCTACCCATGGAGAATATACTGCATTACCTGAGTACAATACATTTGATACTATTCCTTTCTTAAGTAAAAAATGAGACCATAACAACCTAGATTTTAAAAGTGTATCAATCTTTCCATGATATAATGGCAATCCTGGAACAATTGCAATATCAATTGGTTTAACTAATTCGGCTTTATGTAATAGTTTACGAGGTGTAGGTCCAAGAAAAAAACAGGAAGATAAAACCAATAACAAAATTATACTAATTAGTAGCCTCATGATTTTATCACTTTTTGTTTTCTAAATACAAAATTATATTGTAATCCAAAACTCATTAAAAATACAGGACTAAAATTAGCATAATGCAAATCAATTTCGCTTGATACAGGCACAATAAATTGTCCTTGAATAACAGCAGAAATATTTTTAACACCCACTTTATTAATAAAACAAGGCTCTAAAATAAAGATTCCTTTATTGGAGTAATCTCTATTTACAATATAAGGATTTGGGCTTTTTAGCAACAAACTATCCCTGTCAATTTCTTTGTAACTATACCTCTTAAAATCCAAATAAGTTGCTCTGCAAGAAAAGGCAAACGAATAATTCACTTTATACATTTCAATTTTAGAAAAAAAACCAATAGAAGGCTGAATAAAATATTTATTGTAAATAGAATAGGTTTCATAATTAATATTTTCCTTTTTCACAGCAGCTAACCAAGCATTGTTTTGTTGAAAAAAATTAGAATTATATCCCCCACCAGCAATTATTTCGGTACGCCAAGTAGCATTGTTCTTAGAATAACCATATAAACCTAACATACCTTCATAAGAAGCTAATCCAGTACCATAATTTATATGAATGCCTGTTACAAAATGATTAATAGGATTATGAGCCATTTGTAACTCTAAGTGATTACCTCCTATATATGCATTTGCTTGTATTTGCTTTTTATCATCTAATAATACCACATTTTGACTTGTAGGCACGTATACAGATCTAATAGCACAACTTGATGCCAATAAACAACAAAACAATATTACAACCAGTTTATACATTTATTTAAAAGTACTCATTTTTGGAATATTTAATGTACTAACAAATTGAAAATATTAAGCTGTACGAGTTTTATGCCTAATAATTTCTGTTGTTACATGCGGAATTTCTGTTACATAAATATCATGCGGAGTGATGTTCTTTAATGATACAGAACTATTAAAATTTATATCAATAGTTTTATAACAATGCTGAACAAAACTACTACAAACAAAAGAATTATCTTGACTCAACTTATTCTCTCTATGTCTTTTTGTGGTATTACTTAAAGAATATAACATTCCAAAAATTTCTCTCATAGAATATTTTGCTCTATTACACACAACATTAAGTGCTTCTTTTAAAACTTCCTCTTTTTGTAAAGGAGTTAAATTAAAATTTAAAATGGCAACATTTGGGTAAGCATTAACATCAAAATATTTTTCAATTCTATTTTCTTGAACTCCCAATTTTATTTGTTTTTTATGAATCTCCAAATCACTTTCAATTACCCACCATTTTCCATCAATTCTTTTCTCACTAATTAAAAAAACATGGCTAAATAAGCTGTCTTGCTCATTACTCGTAATATTTTTTTGAGCCTTTTTTATGGTTTTATCAATTAAAGAACTACCCCCAACAATGCCTATAGCACCAGAAACACAATTGTTTTCGAAAAAATCTTCGTTTGACATAAGTATAATATTAAAACAAATTTACTTAATATTATTTACAAGATTAAACTAAGATTTTCCCATTCTCAAATTACTTTAACAGACTAAAACAAATGCTACGATTCATAATTATTACTAAAATAAACTGAAAAAGTTTCAGCTTATTTTAGATAAAAATGAAAAATTGTCTTTAAAATTAAAGGTTTACGGTCAAACTTTCATTTTTTGAGTCAAAAAAATGCAATGGTATTTAGTTTGATACTAGGTAAGTGTGATTCAAATCAAAAGCCGGCAAGATTGCATCACAAATAAATAAAAAGTTTAACATTAAAAATAAAACATCATGACACTTATAAATTGGCAAAAAGACAAAAATTATACTCCATCATTAAATACAATCTTTAACGATATTTTAAATGGAGATTTCACTAACAACGCTGGAACAGGTAGATTTATTCCTGCAGTAAATATTAAAGAAACAAACAATAGCATTTCGTTAATGTTAGCAGCACCAGGATTTAAAAAAGAAGATTTTAAAATTGCTTTGGATCATAATCAATTAACGATTTCATCTGAACAAAAATCTGAAAATGTAGAATCTGAAGAGGGAAAATTTACACGTAGAGAATACAGCTATAGTTCATTTTCTAGAACATTTACTTTACCAAATACTATTGATGCTGAAAAGATTGATGCATCATATATAAACGGAGAATTAGTTGTTACACTTCCTAAAAAAGAAGAATTAAAATCTTTAGTAAAAGAGATTAATGTAAACTAAAACTCAAGTAATTTACAATAACCACAAAAGCCTGCATATTTGCAGGCTTTTGTGGTTTATAATTTCAATAAATTTTTAAGCTTCAACTTCTGTAACAATACTAGGGAAAATACGCACATTGTTATTTTCTTCTCTTCGGAATTGATAAGTGTACTTATAATGAGCTTCTAATCCCGATTTGTTAGGTAATCCATTAATCATCATAATGTTTCGGTTTTTAGCAAAACGTAATAACTCACGTAAGTAGTGAGCACTAATTTGTCCTACCTCATCAATTATACAGTGTACTTTAAAATCAGAACTACTGCGGTGTGATGACTCTTTTATAAATACATGCAATAAAGTAATATAGATAATAGCTTTTACAAGAATATCTGTACCAGTACTACCAATACTATCAATTTTGTGAGTCCAGCCAGTTTCATTTAAACCTTCTTTAATATTGAATTTTAATTCAAATAAATCTTGTAAACGAATCTCTTCTTGTTCTTGCTCTTTAATAGCTGTTCTTAATTGATCCAACAATTTTACAGCACGGTTACTAATTTCACGGTTTTTATGTGTAGCGAAATCGGTATTAAATAATCCTTCGTTATATACTAAACCATTTTCTTCTCTAAATTCTTGTATACGTTTCAATAATTTGTAAACCTTATTATCCGATTCCTCTAAACGTATTTTAATAAATTCAATTAATTTAGATTCTTCAAACTCCGCTTTCTTAAAGTCTTCAGCAATTAAAGTAATAATATGTTGAATTTTATCTTTTTGTCCACTTAACTCTTTTACTTTAGTTGCAATACTATCAGTAACTAATCCAATTTGAGTTGCTGTTTCAGCAATGGATAATTCAATTTTATTTTCATTAATAAATGAGCGTAAGTTTTGAGCAAAACGTTCGTATTCACCCTGTGTAGCATCATTACGAATAATAAAGTTAAAGTGATTATCTAATCTAAACTTACCCGAAAACTCATTCACATAACGTTGAAAAGCTGTATACTCTTCATTAAAATGAGAATCATTTTTCAATAACTGAGTACACAAATCCATTACACTGTAATTGGTTTTTTTAGGTTCAGCTCTATCAATAATATCAGCGTATTTATTAAATACTGGTGTTTCGCGGAAATTTTTTGTAAAATAATTTATACCATTATTAAACTCAATTAACTCTTCTTCAAACGCACGTTTTTGTTTGTTCAACTCCATACGTTTGATATTGTACTTACGAGAAATTTCTTCTAACTCTGCTGTTAAATCATTAGCCGTTTTAACATATTCATCTTTTTTCTGAATTAAATCAGGAAGTTTATCAAAAATTTCTCTCTTATCTTTTAAATAATCATTTACAATTTGAGAGTACTGTTCAATTTCTTTTAAAGCATCTTGCAACTCTTTAATACGAGCATCAATACGTTTAATTTCTTTGCTATCAACACCTTTAGCTTTAAAGTTCGATTCTTTTTCGTTGCTTAATTGAGTTTCTTTTTCTTCGTACTCCTTTACTTGATTTTTCTTTTCAACTTCTAACTCACTAATTTCAGCTTCTTGTCTACCTTTTAAATCTGCTAAACGTTCTTCATTAAATACTTTTAACTTATCTAATTGCGCATTAAAATCGTTTAATAAATTATTCTTACGCTTATTTAATATTGCTAATTCTTCTTCAATGATATTAACTTTTTGTTTATTACCAGTTAAAGCTTCTTCAACTTCTTTACTAGCACGTTGTCTCCAATCTTCTAACTCAAGTATTAATTTCTTTTCACGTTTCTCGGCAAGTTCTAAAGAGTAAGTTAAAACTTTTAAGTCTTCTTTTAATTCACCTAATTGCTTACCAAATTTATCAGCAGCAAGCATTTTTTCTTCATTATTAGTTCCTTGAAATTGGTTCAAAGCTTCTTCTAAATCACGAATTTGAGCTAAACGTTCATTCTTCTCAAACTGGTACTCTTCAATTGTTTTTGAAACTACATTTACATCATCTAATTTTAAAGAAATCCCGTACATCGATAAAACACCTTTATCTTCAACCTTTGTAGGATTTAAATCAGTGCGGAAAAGTAACTCTTCATTTACAACTTTACCAATTGTAGTGTGCCAATCTTTAACGTTTTTTTCTAAATAACCATAAAGTGCATCGTGTTGCACATTTAACTTTTCTTCAATGGTTTTAATTTCAGTTTTTAAACGAATTATTTCATTGTTAGTTTTTTGTATTTGGTTAGATAAAGATGTTTTTAACTTCAACTCCAAACTTTCCCATTCTTTTTGATTAGATTGAACCAAGTTTGTTTTAATTGCTAACTCACTTTTGTTCTTATAATTAATAGCTCTTAAATCTGCTAATTCAGACTCTTGTGCTTTAATTTCAGTTTCATAAAAACGTGTATTACGAATTACTTTTTCTTCGGCCTTTAGCTCGTTAAATTCAATTTGTTTTGAAGTAACTTCGGCATTAAGCTCAGATAAAGCATCTTCACGACGTTGCTTTAATTCAACATCTTTTTTATTGAATTCGTTTTTTTGAAGTAACTGTAATTCGTTATAATGATTAAAAATTTCACTTGTGCGAGAATTTATTTTATTTATATAAGCTGTTTTATCATTACGTAATTGTTCAACTAATGAAGAGTACTTCATTTCAATACTTTGAACATTTGATGTTAACGATTCATACTCTCTGCGCGCAATATTATATTCTACTTGAAGTTTTTCACGCTCTGCATTTTTTTCAACTGCCTCTTCAATATTTTTTTCTTTGTATTCTTTTAATTTTTTATTGGCTTCACGTATCGTTCTATCATAATATCCAATCTCTTCACGAACATCTTTTTGTTTTTCTTCTAAAACAATTTTTTGTTCTTCGTGTGCATCTGTTAAGTTTTCTAACTCTTCTTGTTTTGCTTGAGATGCTTTTATCACATTTTCGTTTTGTGTTTCGGCATAACGTAAACTACTACCAAGCTTATCAGCCATTTCCATTTGCGCACCTTTAAGCATGTGCACTTGATCGTATTTTTTATCAATAAACTCAATCAATTGTTGCGTTTCTTTTTTCAAATACGTTTCAATATCGCTGTACTTTTCATTAAATTGTCGTAACTGACGTTCAACTTGCTCTAATTTAATACTACTGTTTTCGGTAGAAAGTGAGTTTGCAATAAAGTCTTTAATAAATCTACTATCAATACTACTTTTTGAACTCAAAAATACATTTGTAATAGACTTAGGAATGTTTTGGTATTTCTCATTTCCTTTTAATAAATGAAACTTACTTAATTGTTTATCAGTTTCAGTACCAAAAATAATATTACGGTATCTTTCAAATGTATCAATTTGCCCAGAAAAGAAAATACCACGTTTATCAAGTCCCGCAAGAACCTCTTTAATTTTTAAAGCTTCATCATTCTCATTAAAAAAGAAATCAGGATTATATTCCGCATCAATAAAACGAAATACTAATTTATTATGGCGGTAAACAATTACAAAGAATGGTTTATCTTCAGTACGTATTTCATATATTAAATATGAATTCTCAAACTTAAAGTAATGTTCCTCAAATGGTTTTTGAGAAGGCGAAATACCTAAGCCCCTTGTATTTGCACTATAAAAAAACAATATAGCACGTTGCAATGAAGTTTTACCAAAATTATTGGTACCAACAAAACACGTGTTACCACTTAACTCTAAATCAGTATACTTTACGTTAGCAATATTTATTTGAACAATTCTATTTAATATTCTACAGTTCTCCATCTTTTATTTTTATATGTTAAGTTGAAATAAATAATTTCAACAAGCTTTTCAATTCTATTAAGTATTAATAATCGTATAAATTAGTAATTACAGCAGGTACAGGTGCTTTTTTATCTTTAGGCTTAGCCGCTGCTGGTGCTATGGCAATACGATACAAACCAATTGTTTTTCTTTTTTCATTTGCAATTGTAATGTCTTTAGGAGGTGTTTTTTCATAACCAGTTATTGGCTGAAAAAACTCAGGAGCTAAACCGTTTAATAAATTTCTTCTATCAATTACAGTTCCATAAAACTCAGGCGAAATCTGTCCGTCTTTTAATGCTTTAACAAACATATCGTTTAGCAATTCATTCTTTTTATCCGAATCATAATTTAACAAAATGTTACGTGCAAAACCACATGCCTTTTTATCCATTAATTTCATATTTGGAAAACCAAACTGTTTAATATTTTTTAAAAGATTTAAAGCAACTAAAGAATCGGCCTTACGCTTTTCTTTAACCATTTTATATTTGCTTAAATAATCAGGAGCAGTTTTACTACATGCTTTATTTTTCATACAATTAGCACAATATTCAAAAGCTGCTTTATATGTTCCAGAATTAAATTTTTTATTTTGCTCATTATAAGCGTACATTTCATTCTCCCAATTAGTATTTCTTCCTGCATTACGCTCATCTTCCCATTTTTTAATATTTGCAACATACTCTTTTTTTGTATTTTGATTATTAAAAACAATATCATCTATTTTGTTACTATCTACTTCATAACCACCTCTAATTGCTTTTTCCAAAAAATTCAAAGCTTTAAATTCTTCACGTATTTTTAATGCACAAATAGCTGCTCTAAAATAATGCCCTGGGTTAATTTCACCTTTGTAATTTTCAATAGCAATATCAAATTTTGCGTATGCTTGTAATAACGAGTCGTTTTTGTACATGCGCTCTGCTGCAGAAATAGTAGTATGGAATTCAATAAAATCATCGGCAACTGTTGAGTATTTAGTTTGCGATTTTCCTTGAATTGAAAATAAGAATGTTGTTAAAATTAATAATGTTGTTTTCATTGTGTTTTTTTAATTATATATTAAACCTTGAGCATCATCAGAACTAGATGAGTCTTCGTAAATAGCAACAGAGTTAATAATGTCTAATAGATAGGTATAAGAATCTAAAACTTTATACGATTCAGATTTTTCGTCTTCTAATTCTAAAAAAGAATCTCTACTCATTAAATCACAAATTTCTCTTACTTTATTATGTAACGTTTCTGAACGATACAAAGGAATTTTTTGTAATTTTTGTTTCAAGCGGACATTTGCATTACACTCTTCTGCAATTTCACTTGGACGGAAACGGCTTCCAATTCCAATTTTATTATCCATACTAGCAAACAAATCAATAATATCGATATAGCGTTCAAAACGTTCTAATTTTTTTTCGAGTTCGCTGTTTGGCTCATTTAGTTTTGAGAAATAAAAGAAATTATTTCCACGCTCAATATTGTAACGTATTACATTAAAATAAGCTTGTAATCTGTCAAAATTTTCAGGATTATTAATTACATCATATAATCTATTCATCCCATCTCTACTACCATTACTAGATATAAAAGCACCACGTGCCATTACCGCAAAAATATCATGCGTTTGTTTTGGTAAATTAAAATTATATTCTTCCATTTCTTTATATTTTATATCAATCAGTTATTTCAAATAATAAGTGATTCGTAATTACTTAACTTTTTCTTTTTTTGCTTTTTCTTTCAAAGGTAAAATGAGTGTATATCCCAAACGCTTTTTAATTAGAGTATTCGCCTCAATATAATCGTGATACTGCAACCTATATTTAAAATCCAATTGGGTTTGGTATTCCATAGCAATTTCTACAAATAATGAAAGTCGTTCTTCAAAACTTACTTCACCAATTGCTTTAGGGAATTTATAATCCATTAAATATTCAAACAAATTGTTTTTAGTTTGATTTAAAAAACGTTCAACTAATTTTTCAGTATCTAATTTTATTTGTTGCTCAAGTCCTTTATCTTTAAAGTTACCTGCCATTTTATCGGCAAGTCCACGAACCATTAAACGAGTAATTTTATATTTCTCAGCAATACGTTTACATAAAACGTGCCCATCATCACTGTATAAAAAGTCAATAGGGATTTTAGTTTTAGGAGTTTTATGTCCGTTGTGTTTTAAGGTATTTATATTACTTACAATTTCTCTAAAATTAGTTTTGTAATGTAAAGCCCCATGATCTTTTACTTCTTTTAAACGTTGCGCCTTCTTGTAAACATCAAGCTGAAACTGTATTTTATTAATGAAATCCGTAATATCTGTTTGAATTTCAATTAAAAAGTCAAGGTTCTCAATTAGGCTCGATTTTAACGCTGATACAATTCCAAACAACTCAGTATCATTTGTAATATTAAATAATACGCGTGTTTCATCAACAATTTGCGATGTTTGTTTTATAAATTCAATAATGGTATCACGCTTTTCGCGATAATCTTCAAGCTTTTGTAGTTTAATGCGGTAGTTACTTTCGTTCTTGTAAGTATCATCAACATTTTTTTGTAACTTAATAATTTCGCGAGTTAAAGTAGAGTTGATACGTTTTAAATATTTTTTTATGCTACGTAAAAAACGCATTTCACGAGCATCTTGGTAAAAACGAATATGGCGTTTTAACTCATTAATGTAATCATTTATAAAGCCTGGAGTAACTTCTCCAATCTCCATAAAGTCTTCAAACATACTTACAACAGCATCGTTCAAGCTTACTACATTTTCATATTCGTACAAAATATCTAAGGATACCAATTTACGGTACTGTTCTTCAGTAATATCATCGCGTCCAAGCAACTCGTTTACAGTAATTTGGTCGCGCTGGCCAAATAACAATTCTACTATACCACGGTTGTGATATAAATTAGATAATAAATCTTTTACATTAACTTGTAAACTCATTAATTCAGGTATGTTTAATATATAAAAATACAAAGCCTTTTTAAGCCTAGTAATTTGGGTTATTAACAAAAAAGCAAGTAATTAACTAAAATGCATTTTAATAATATGTAAGTGCTTGATAAATAGCTTTTTTACTGTTAATAGTGCGTTGATAATGGAAACTTTCATTTTTTAACAAGCTGTTTTTTAACTATAAAGCTCATATTATTTCATAAAAAATGGGCATAATTTATTAAAACTGAGCCTTGGCAGTACATAATAAAAAAATAGATGGTAGCTTTACGAATTATAATTTTATTGATATGACAGATATTGAAATTGCACAATCGGTTACTCCTATTCACATTAAAAACATTGCCGCTAAACTTGGCATTACTGAAGATGATTTAGAAATGTATGGAAAGTATAAAGCTAAATTACCTCATACTTTAATAAATGAAGAAAAAATAAAAGCTTCAAAACTAATTTTAGTCACAGCCTTAACCCCTACACCAGCGGGCGAAGGAAAGACAACAGTTTCTATTGGATTAAACGAAGGCTTAAATAAAATAGGTAAAAAAAGTATTGTGGTATTGCGTGAACCTTCTTTAGGCCCTGTTTTTGGAATAAAAGGAGGTGCAGCAGGTGGCGGCCATTCTCAAGTAATACCAATGGAAGATATTAACTTACATTTTACAGGAGACTTTTCTGCTATTGAAAAAGCAAATAATTTATTAGCTGCAATTATTGATAACGTCATTCAAAATCAAGAACACGAAATAAAATTAGACCCAAGAACAATTGTATGGAAACGTGTAATTGATATGAACGACAGAAGTTTGCGTAACATTATTATTGGCATTGGTGGTAAGGCAAATGGGGTAATGCGCCAAGATGGATTTAATATAACTGCCGCGTCTGAAATTATGGCTATACTATGTTTGTCAAATAGCTTAGCAGATTTAAAAGAAAAACTAGGTAATATTTTTGTTGGATTTACATACGATAATAAACCAGTGTATGCAAGAGATTTAAAGGTTCAAAATGCAATGACCATTTTATTGAAGGATGCAATTCAACCAAATTTAGTTCAAACATTAGAAGGAAATCCAGCAATTATTCATGGAGGTCCATTTGCAAATATTGCTCAAGGCACTAACTCAATTTTAGCAACTAAAATGGGATTATCGTTAGGTGATTATGTGGTTACAGAAGCTGGATTTGGCGCTGATTTAGGTGCAGAAAAATTTTTAGATATAAAATGTGGTTATGGAAAATTAACACCAAGCAGTGTTGTTATTGTTGCAACAATTCGTGCATTAAGACACCATGGTGGAGCTAATGCCAAAGAACTTAATACACCATCAGTTGAAAGAGTGAAAACTGGTTTTTGTAATTTAGAAAAACACATTGAGAACATTAAAAAATTTGGTATCAATCCAGTTGTAGCAATAAATCATTTTGTTACTGATACTGAAGAGGAAATAAACGAATTAATTACACTTTGTAAATCGTTAAATGTAAAAGCTGTATTAAGTAAAGGATGGTTATTGGGAGGAAATGGCACACAAGATTTAGCCAAAGCCGTTATTAGTGAAATTGAAGAAAACAAAACTAACGCATTTAAACCTTTATATGATTGGAACGCATCAGTTAAACAAAAAATTGAAACTATTGCTAGAGAAATTTATGGTGCAAATGCAGTTGAATATGCAACTAAAGCTGAACAAGATTTAAAACGAATTGAAAAATTAGGCTTATCACATTTACCAATATGCATGGCAAAAACACAAAAGTCTTTTTCGGATAATGAAACACTAATTGGACGTCCAACAAACTTTAATGTAACAGTGCGTGAATTTGAAATTGCCAGTGGTGCAGGTTTTGTAATTCCTATTTTAGGAAACATGATGCGCATGCCAGGTTTGCCTTCTATACCAGCCTCTGAAGGAATGAGTATTGATGATAATGGTTTAATTAGTGGCTTGTCTTAATAAATAAATTATGCTTTTTCAAAAACAAAATGTTTCAATAAAACAAACTGAATTATTTTCAAAATTATTTGAAGATTACATTTCTCAAAATGAAATTGTAAAGCCATTTTACAAATATCACTTTGAAAAAAAAGACTTTGATGCTTATATAAAAAATGAAAATTTTTCATATGTAAATCGTGAAGTACTTGTTAAATCATTACAACACCAAGCTCAATTAGTTAATAACACTGCTTCGGAAACCATTGAAAAAATTAACCAATTGTTGAATGTAAATACTTTCACAGTTACCACTGGTCATCAACTTTGTTTGTTTACAGGACCTTTGTACTTTATTTATAAAATAATTTCTACCATCAATTTATGTAAAACATTAAATGTAAATTTTCCTAATCATAAATTTGTACCAGTGTATTGGATGGCAAGCGAAGACCATGATTTTGAAGAAGTAAACCATGCGAATGTTTTTGGCAAGAAAATAATTTGGAATTCAGAACAAAAAGGAAGTGTTGGAGATTTTAATACAGAAACTCTAACATCAGTAATTAGTGAATTAAAAACAATATTAGGCGATAATGAAAACGCCAAACACATTATCCAACTTTTTGAAGATGCCTATTTAAACCAATCAACACTAGCAAATGCCACCAGATATCTTGTAAACGAGCTTTTTGGGAAACATGGCTTAATTACATTAGATGGAAATGACGTTGAACTTAAGCAATTATTTATAAAAGAATTAAAATCAGATGTTTTTGAAAACACATCTTACAATACAGTAAATAAAACAATTAATGAATTAAATAAAAATTATCCTTCGCAAGTTACTCCCCGTTTAATAAACCTATTTTATAAAGAAGCTAATTTACGCGAACGCATAGAAAAGCAAAATGAAACTTATAAAGTATTAAATACTGAAATTAATTTTTCAGAAAGTGAATTAAATTCATTAATAGAAAATCAAACAGAAAAGTTAAGTCCTAATGTTGTTTTAAGACCTTTATACCAGCAAAAAATATTGCCAAATATTGCTTACGTTGGAGGTCCTGGCGAATTGGCATATTGGCTAGAATACAAACTAATGTTTGATTCCTATAAAATAAACTACCCTATTTTAGTTCCACGTAATTTTGTTTCAATTTTAGATAAAGGAACACAATCCAAACTTCAAAAATTAAATTTTGAAACAGAAGCACTATTTAAAGATGGTAATGAATTGGTAAAACAATTTATAAAAACTCAACATAATGATATCAATTTAAACGACTACCAATCTTCTATTAGCACTACATTTGATGAACTTTCAGATTTTATTTCAAAAATTGATAAATCGCTAATAGGTAGTGTGGAAGCGGAAAAGCAAAAATCGCTAAATAGTATTTTAAATCTCAATCAAAAAGTAAATAAAGCGCTAAAACAAAAATCAGAAAATGATATAAACCAAATTTGGAGTATCAAATCAAAATTATTTCCAAACGAAACACCTCAAGAGCGTTACGATAATTTTAGCATGTATTACATTAAATATGGAAATGACTTTATTGATTTTTTAATGAATGAACTTACTTATGATTTGGTATCTTTTGAGTATACTCTATTATTAGAAAAGTAGAATGAATTTTGTTTTTTATTTCTAAAATCAAATTTCATTAAAATTTCCTAACTGGTCTTTTTTGTTTTACTTTAAAACCACCAACAAAAATTGAATATCCCATTAATGCCCCAAAACCAATTTGTGTCATAACTCCCAATAAATCTGTTGTTTGCCACTCTTGCATAACTTTGCCATCCTTTACTTTTCTAATAAAATTTCCATTTATAGTTAGATTTTTTTTATTCGCAGGAGCACCCATAAATTTACCTGTATTAACTGCAGTTGAAATAAATCGAACTGAAGCTAAATCCCCGTCAACTAAAACATGTGGGAATTCCATTTTCAAATTAGAAAATGCTGCCTTCATATCCTGCATGAATCCAATGTATTCGTCTTTAGTAAAAACAAAACCATCACCTGTATATGTGAAATTTTTATCCAATAAATTATCTAAATCATTCCATCTACCTTCTAATATTGCATATGATACTGCCAATGTTGTATTTTTCACTTCTTCTTTTTCCATTTTTTAAAGTTTAATATTTATTCAGCAAAATTGAACTATCAACATTTCATATGCAATATACTACCCAAAAAGAAAGCACTCAACAAATGGTAAGTAATTAGTTTTAAATTACCTTTATAAAAAATCAAGCATTATTTTAAAATGAAAAGATACAAAATAGATGGAACTTATTTTTATTGTCCAGTAGACCTTACTCTATCTGTAATTGGTGGGCGCTGGAAAGGCCTTGTATTTTGGAACTTAAGAGATGGTACAAAACGCTATGGTGAAATGAAGAAAAGTTTAATAGGTATTAACGACAAAATGCTAACACAAGTCCTAAGAGATTTAGAAAAAAATGGTGTAGTAAGTAGAAAAGTTTATGAAGTAATTCCTCCTAAAGTTGAATACTCGTTGACAAAAGAAGGAAAAAAATTACTTCCTGTTATGCAGTTAATGCAAGATTGGGGAAACAACCTTGAACTATAATACTTTACTAATAAATAATACCTTTATCTTTTACTATTTAAGTAGTTATATCTATAAGATAATAAATATTACTACTATGAAAAGTTTATTGATAATTTCAATCCTATGCATTAGTCTGCTTTCGCATATAATGCAAGCGCAAGATATTCCGTCAACTGACCCAAATATTTTTGATCCGCCCAAAAACCCTTGCGATATATATAATAAAACCAATATCGAAAACAGAAAACCAATTCAATACACTTATTTACGAGAAGGTGATGTTGCTTGGCAAAAGAGAACTTGGAGAGATATTGACATGCGCGAAAAACAAAATTTACCTCTGTATTATCCCATCGAATTCAATCCTTGTAGAACTTCATTATTTCAAGCAATTACTAAAAATATCTTAAATGGAAACATAATTGCTTTTGCTGATGAAGAATTTTTACAACCCTATGAGTTTTCTGAAATCAGAAAAAAATTAGTAACTATTGATACTGTAGAGCAAGTAATTTATACTCCAGAAGGAGAAGAAAAAACTCAAAGAGTTCCCGTAATGGATTCTACAAGTATTTACAGACGAATTTTAAAATTCAGATTAAAAGAAGATTGGTTTTTTGATAAGCAAAAATCCACCTTAGAATGTCGTATAATTGGAATAGCTGCATTTGAATACATTGAAGAAAAAGAAGCTTTCAAAGAATTGTTTTGGGTTTATTTTCCTTCCTGTCGCCCCTATTTTGCAATAAACGATGTATACAATTTTAAAAATGATTCGGAACGAAGAAGTTTAGACGACATTTTTTGGAAACGCCAATTTGCCAGCGCAATAGTTAAAGAAAGTAATGTATACGACAGATTTATAAATGAATATCAAAAAGGGATAGATGCTTTGGTTGAATCAGATAATATAAAGGGACAAATTTTTAAATGGGAACACGATTTGTGGAACTACTAATTTCCGCATTGGATAGTAAGATTGGTATTGCTTTTTTGAAAAAAAAAGAGCATATTTATAAATTATTAACCAATTGTAAAATCAATGTTACTTATTAAAAATTCACTATTAGTATTTTTTACTTTTTTTACTTTTTTAGCTAATGCTCAAGGATTTCAGGTAAACTTGCAAGGGCAAGCTCAACAAGGAATGGGCGGTGCAGGTATTGCATACATGCAAGATGGCGCAGCCTTATTTTTTAACCCAGGTGGTGCATCTTTTGTTGAAGAAAATCATGTAAATATAAATGCCAATACTGGTTTTGCACGAGGAGAATTTTTAGACAAAAGTACAAATACAGTGTCTCGCACCAATTCACCAATTTCTACACCATTTGCGGCTTATGGTTTATTTCATTTAAAAGATAGTAGCAAACTAAAATTGGGTCTAGCAATTTACACTCCATTTGGGAGCACTGTGCAATGGGAAGAGCAATGGACAGGTAGATTTGCATTAACACGATTAGAGTTAAAAGCAATATATATACAACCAACAGTAAGTTACAAGCTAACAAAAACACTAGGAATTGGTGCAGGTTTTGTTTATTCAACTGGTAAAGTAAATTTACAAAAAGACATTCCTGTTATTGATGCAAATGGAAATTACGGACATGCAGAATTGGAAGGTAAAGCAAGTGGTTGTGGATTTAATGTTGGTTTATATTATAATCCCATTCCAAAATTATCAATTGGTTTAACGTATCGTTCACAAGTAAATATGGCGGTAGATAACGGCGATGTGAAATTTACAGTTCCATCATCATTAGCAACAAATTTTCCTGATGGAAAATTTAAATCAAGTTTACCACTTCCAAGTGTTGCAAGTTTAGGTTTAGCATACAAATTAAATGATAAAGCCACATTAGCTTTAGATATTAATTATACAGGATGGAAAGCGTATGACACTTTATCCTTTGATTATGAAAATAATACCACTTCATTAATTGACACAAAATCTGCCAGAAAATATAAAAACACTCCCGCATTTAGATTAGGTGGAGAATATAAAGTAACTGAACAATTAGTTGCAAGATTAGGCTTTGCATATGCTATTTCTCCCGTGCCAGATGGATACGTAACTCCAGAAACTCCTGATGCAAACAGAATTAATTACACGGCAGGAATAGGTTATAACATAAAAAAACACTTTACAATTAATGCATCATTTTTATTTACAACCTTTAAAAGTGAGAAAAAAAACCTAGAAACCAATTTAGAAGGAACTTATAAAACAAATGTTGTAATTCCT
>CALMMX010000037.1 GCA_937868545.1 uncultured Bacteroidota bacterium | reverse complement strand
AATAAATATTAGGTTCCTGCAAGTATACTAAAGTTTACATTTTCAGGATGATCTTGAGGTTTAAAACTTAATACAGGTACTTTTGAATGGTGAATTACTTGTAATGCATAATTCCCAATAAAGAAACCACTTAATTCAGCATCTTGGTCAGTCATAATTGTAATTAAATCACCTTCAACAGCTTTACAATAATTTACCGTTTCAACAGCTCTATTCTTTACATTAGTTTTTAATTCTGATTTACAAATTAAGCCTGCCTTTGCAGCAGCTTGTTCAACTTGCTTCAACATAACTTCCATAGATGGTTTTTTACTTTCTTCATCAGAAGTTAAAACGCCAATAACATAAATTTGTGCCGAAAATTGTTTAGCTAAATCAATTGTAGCAGGCACCTTATGTCTTGAATGTTCAGACATATCTAAGGCCATTACAATTTTGTGATATCCTAAAGTTTCTACAAATTGGCTCATTGTAAGAACTGGACAAGGGCATTTTGTAATTACTTTTAATGTGTTACTACCAATAGTTAAATCTTCCCAGGCACTGTAACCATGAGTTCCCATAACTATTAAATCAGCATTAATTTCTTTAGCAAACCTAACAATTTCATTTGTTGGATTACCAGTATTTACAACTGGTGTAACTTTTACACCATAATCTTTAGTAATGCCATTTGCTAATTCCTGAAGTTTTTGTTCAATACTATTAGATGCTTTTTCAACATTATCTAATGTAATACTAGGTTCGAAAACATTAAATTTTTCCCAATGTTTTGAAATAATGTGTACTAAAAATATTTCACCTTTTGTAAATTGAGCTAAAAAAGCACCATGCTTAATTGCTAATAAAGATGTTTCCGAAAAATCGGTGGTAATAATAATCTTTTCTGTTTTTAAGTGTATCATACAAGTGGTTTTTGTGTATTGTAAATTTAAGAAATAATTATGATTGTTATTAGTTTTTTTAAAAGCTAAAATATGACATTAAACTTGTTTTTAACTGATAATTATCAATGATTAAAATCTTTAACATCTTCTGGATTGTGTTTGTATTTAAATAAAATCCAAAATAGTAATGTTAATATTAACGAATAAGCAGCAAATGCAAACCAGGTATATGACCAATTTACAATACCTTCCGTTGTAAAAAAATCTACAACTTTACCAGCAAAAATCCCACCTAAAAAAGCACCCAATCCATTTGTCATTACCATAAATAATCCTTGAGCACTATTTCTCATAGTTGGGCTTGCCTCTTTGTCAACAAATAAAGAACCACTAATATTAAAGAAATCAAAGGCCATTCCATAAACAATCATCGATAAGACTAACCATGGAAGTCCATTTCCAGGATTTCCAATTCCAAACAAACCAAAACGTAAAACCCAAGCCACCATGCTCATTAACATAACTGCTTTAATTCCATAACGTTTTAAAAAGAAAGGAATAGCCAAAATAAATACGGTTTCACTTATTTGAGATAAAGAAATTAATACTACTGAATGTTTTACAGCAAATGTATCGGCATAAATAGGATTACTAGCAAAGCTTTGTAAAAAACCTGAGCCAAACATATTTGTAATTTGAAGTGCAGCTCCTAAAAACATAGCAAATAAAAAGAATATAGCCATTCTACTTTCTTTAAATAATGTAAATGCATCTAAACCTAATCTACTAATAAAGGTTTTAGATTCTGCATTTTTAATAACAGGTACACTAGGCATGGTAAAACAATATATAGCCGTAATAATTTCAAAAACAGCAGCAAATGTAAATTGCTTGCTATTTCCAGACCATCCCATTAAATCTACCACCCATTCAGCAACTATAAAACCTACAGTACCCCAAACTCTAATAGGAGCAAATGTTTTTTGAATATCAAATTTATTTTTACTTAAAAGCGAATAAGAAACAGAGTTACTTAATGCAATTGTAGGCATATAAAAACATGATACAAAAAATATAGCATAAATCATTTGAGAAGCATTGGTAACAGTTCCTGCGTAATAAATAAATCCTCCTGCTAGCAAATGGCATATTCCTAAAACTAATTCAGCTCTTAAAAATCTATCAGCTATAATCCCCATAATTGCTGGCATAAATAAAGATGCTATTCCCATAGTTCCATAAGTAGCACCAATTTTAGAACCTATATTATCTTCTTTAAAGTTCATAAACATATAACCTCCCAAAGAAATTAACCATGCTCCCCAAACAAAAAACTGTAAGAAACTCATGGCTGTTAATCGAATTTTAATTTGCATATATTTTTAATTTAAAATTATATAAGTATTAAGTTTTGTAATGAAAGAGCAATATATAAAAAAAGGATTAATTCATAAAAATAAACTGTAACTATATTTTGTATATGTATTATTATTTTAAAATCATGAAATTATGAACGCTAAGAATTTTATATTGGTAACTACTTTAGTAGTGTTTGGTTTTGAATCATTAATTTCTAAAACTAGAGTTTCATTAAAGCAGGCATTTGATAAAAAAATGATTACTGCAAAATCAATTTGCGCAGGAGGTTTAGCCTTAAATTACAGTGTTACCAATTTGCTAAAAGATTCTTTAATTGTTATTATTCCCGCAGGATGGCGTTTTAATTCTGATGCAGGCAAAATGGATTATCAAGATATATTAGTTACTAAAGATCAAATATTGGTACTCAATGCCCACCAAACCAAAATTTTTGATATTACTGGATTTTGTTGTGAAGCAACAAAAGGTGGCCCGCAAAAAGGAGCAAAATATACTTTAGGAAAACTCGCAGATAGTAATTTAGTAAGTTTGGCTAGGTATTTAAAAGCCAATCCTATTGATGAAAATTCTCAACAATATAGTGTTTGGGCTATAAGTGATAAGAAAGAGACTAGCAGTATAACTAATAATAATGATTCTTTGGCTTCGTTATTAAGGACTTTTGTGTCAAAAATTAAAGGTGAACCCATTCCATGGTATACACTTCTAAAAAAAGCAACAATAACACAAAGTGGTGCTGTATATGATATTCCTTTGCGCTTTAAAGCAAACATTAACTATGTTGTTCCAAAAACTTGTTATTCTTATTGCTATATAATAGATAGTAATGGGAATAAAGTATCAGAAATTTTTGGCCAATGGTTACAACCAGAAAAAACAGAATATTTTGCAAATTTTAATGTTATTGGTCTTCAAAAAGGGAAATATAAACTAGTACTAAAAAATGAAAATAATTCTTTATTTGAAAGAAGTTTTGATATTTAATCTATTTATTTGATTTTCAACTGATTAAATAGTTAATGATTGTAACTATTATATTGTTTAATTCAATTAAATTTTTATTTTTGCAGAAAATTATAATTAGATAAATATGTATTGGACTCTTGAATTAGCATCGTGGTTAGAAGACGCTCCTTGGCCAGCAACTAAAGATGAATTAATAGATTTTGCTATTCGTTCTGGTGCACCAATGGAAGTAATTGAAAATTTACAAGAAATGGAAGACGAAGGAGAAGCTTATGAGACCATTGAAGAAATATGGCCTGATTACCCTACA
>CALMMX010000036.1 GCA_937868545.1 uncultured Bacteroidota bacterium | reverse complement strand
AGTAATGTTTGTAATTACCTTTTTTATTGCGAAAAAAAATGGTGCTGATTATTCTACAAATGTAGCATTATCGTTTACTGCCACTGGTAATAATTTTGAGTTAGCTATTGCTGTTGCTATTGGTGTTTTCGGTATTAATAGTGGGCAGGCTTTTGCAGGTGTAATTGGACCTTTGGTAGAAGTTCCCGCTTTAATTGGCTTAGTAAAACTTGCATTTTGGTTCAGAAAAAAATATTATCAAAAAGAAATTTCTGGTTTGTAGAAAGTTTAAGTTTTAACAATACTATTTTTTCTTTTGTCTTAAAAATAAAACATCACCAATTTTTAATTTATCTTCAGGTTTTAGTTTGTTTTTTTTACAAAGCATTGATAGGCGTATGCCATGTAATTGAGAAATAGATTTTAATGTTTCATTTTTTTGTACGACATGATATGGTTCAAGGGCTTTTCTACGCTTTTTTTGAATGTAAATTTTTTGCCCGTACATTAATTTATCAGTTTTTGATAAATCATTATAAGCTAAAATTTCATCAAGTTCAATGTTAAAATCATGTGCAATTTTGTAAAACGAATCATTTTCTTTTGCAATAACAAATCGTATGTGGTTAAAGCGGTAAACTTCACGAATAACCATTTCTTCTTTTAATTTATCATGAGCTGGGAAATTTTGTTTTGGAGTATCTTCAATTTTATTTAAATCTTGTAAATTATATTTTTCAATTAGTTGAATTAGCCTTTCTGGATACCTTGGATCTGTTGCATATCCGGCAGCTTTTAATCCATAACACCAACCTTTATAATCATTTATATTTAGTTCAAATAATGCTGCATACCTTGATCTTGAGAATAAAAACATGCTATGATCGCTATAAGAATCAAGTACATTATCGTATTTTCTAAAACATTCATTTGCTGAGTCATCATCCATAATGTATGTTTCTCCGCCCCATTCTTTATGGCATTTAATACCAAAATGGTTATTAGCATTTCTACATAAGGCGCTATTTCCATTACCAGATTCAAGCATACCTTGTGCAAGTGTAATACAGGCTGGTACTTTATGTAAATACATTTCTTTTATTGCATCATCTTTGTAATTTGCAATATACTCTTCTGGAGTCATGGTTTTTTGAGCAAACCCATAACTAACAAATAGAATAAATATAAAAGCTATGTAATAATTTTTCATGTGTAATTCGTTTTTCAAAGTACTGAATTATATTGGTAATTTATTATTTACGTTTTCTTTTTTGTTTTAAGTTATTTTTTTGTGTTTCATTCATTTTCTCTATACAAGTTGTAAATGCAACAGGTGTAATAAGTTTTATATTTTGATCTATGAATTTAAATGTTTCATTTGGATACACATTATAAGATTCTCTTAATGCCCAACCTACAGCTTTTTGAACAAAATATTCTTTGTCAGATATGAGATTATGAATGAGTTTTATTGCAAAATCATATTCAACATGTTGTTTTTTAGTTCTAGCATAATAATACAATGAAACTAATGATTGCCTGCGCTCCCATAATTTTAAGGATGTATTCCATTTTAAAATCTGCTTACGCATGTTATTTGAAGTATCGCTATGTTCGAGCAATCTGGTTAAAAATTTTGATAAATAATCTGAATGCGCCCAATTGTCAACTTCTGTAACCCATTTTGACAATAACTTAAATTGCAATTCTGGATTAATGTGTTTGTGATTTTTATCAAGATAAATGAAAGATAGGTTTTTTACTTCAAAGCACTTTGTTTCAAAATATAGTTTATCAAAACATATAAAATTTTGATTGATATCATCAGTTATAAACGAAAATCCTTTTTTTAAACATTCTACTTGCAATGGAGATGGCATTCCACATACTATTAAGTTAGTCCCAATGTATTTTTTTAATTTTTCTGCCTTTTCAATATCATTGTTTTTAGACAACTTTTTTACTTTTTCTTCTGCTTCTTTGGTATATTTGTTAGTATAGTTTTGCATCAACTAAATTTAATTATATGATATCAATTAATACAAAAATAATCTGTCTTCTATCCACAGTTATGTGTTTAAATAGTATGTCTCAAATTCAATATCCACAAACAAAAACGGTTAACCAAACTGATACCTATTTTGGACAATCAATACAAGACCCTTATCGTTGGTTGGAAGATGATAATTCAGCAGAAACTAAGGAATGGGTTGGAGCTCAAAATAGTTTGACTCAGTCTTATTTGCAAAAAATTACGTATAAAGATAAAATTAAATCACGTTTAACTGAATTATGGAATTTTGACAAGAAAAGTGTGCCATTTAAAAAAGGAAGTCTGTTCTTTTCATTTGTAAATAATGGGTTGCAAAATCAATCAGTTTTTTGTTATCAAAAATCTTTGCAAGATGAACCAATTGTGTTATTAGATCCTAATTTATTTTCATCAGATGGAACTACTTCATTAAACACAATTTCCATTTCAAAAGATGCAAAATATTTGGCCTATGGTATATCTAAAGCTGGGAGTGATTGGGTTGAAATACATACAATGGAGATTGCTACAAAACAAGAACTTCCTGAAATAATAAAATGGGTTAAATTTTCAAATGTGGCCTGGAAGGGAAATGGATTTTATTATAGCAGATATGCAGAGCCTTTAAAGGATAAGGCATTTACTCAAAAAAATGAATTTCATAAAGTCTATTATCATCAAGTTGGTACTAATCAACAACAAGATGTTTTAGTTTATGAGGATTTAGATAATGCTGAGAGAAATTTTACTGCTCAAGTATCTCATGATGAGAATTACTTAATTATTTATGGAAGTGAAACTACAAGTGGGCAATCGCTTAGTATTAAAGATTTGTCAAACGCCCAAAATCCATTTATTAAAATTATTACAAACTTTGATAACGAATATCAAGTGGTTGAAAATGTTGGTAAACAATTTTATGTTTTTACTAATTATAAAGCCCCAAATTATAAGCTAGTTAAAATTGACTTAGAAAGCGCACATGCATCTAATTGGAAAGATGTGTTGCCTGAACGTGCTTATTTATTAGAGGAGATAACATTTTGTGATAATAAAATTGTTTCAAATTATTTAAAAGATGTATCATCTAAATTATTTGTGCATGATTTAGAGGGTAAAGAATTAAAAGAAATAAAATTACAAGGTATATGCAAAGTAAATGGATTATCATCTGATATAAATGAAAAAGCCTTGTTGTATTCAACTGTTTCTTATACACATCCTGAAGAAATTTATTTTTATGATGCCATGGTTAATACAAGTAAACGAATTTTTAAACCAAATATTAATTTTAAATCTAATGACTATATTACTAAACAAGTATTTTATAATAGTAAAGATGGCACTAAAATATCAATGTTTATTACCCATAAGAAAGATTTAATAATAACAGGAAACAACCCATGTTTTGTTTTTGGATACGGTGGTTTTAATATTTCTTACACCCCTGAATTTAGAATTGATAGAGCATTGTTTTTAGAGGCAGGTGGAATTTATTGCGTCCCGAATATTAGAGGTGGTGGTGAGTACGGGGAAGAATGGCATAAAAACGGTACAAAATGTAAGAAACAAAATGTTTTTGATGATTTTATTGCAGCTTGTGATTATTTGGTTGCAGAAAAATATACAACACATAATAAATTAGCTATTCATGGCAGAAGCAATGGTGGATTATTAATTGGTGCAGTTATGACTCAACGTCCTGATATTGCTAAGGTTGCTATTCCTACAGTTGGAGTGTTAGATATGTTGCGTTTTCATAAGTTTACTATTGGTAGAGCGTGGACAGTTGATTATGGTTGTAGTGAGAATGAAGAAGAATATAAGTGTTTAATAAAATATTCGCCATTACATAATGTAAAGAATGTAAATTATCCTGCAACATTAGTATTAACTGGTGATCATGATGATAGGGTAGTGCCAGCACATTCATTTAAATTTATTTCAACTCTACAAAAAAACAATGTTGGTGCTAATCCTATGTTGATAAGAGTAGATGTAAATGCAGGACATGGCTCTGGAAAGCCTACTGATAAGCAAATTGCTGAGTTTGCTGATATGTGGAGTTTTGTATTTTATAATTTAGAAATGAGTTTTTAAATTATTTTACTCATTAAGTTGTGTAGTTTACATTTTTGTTTTTATTAATTTTTAATTCAAAAAGTTTAACCTTTACATTGATAAATGAACATTTGACCTATGAATTTCACAATTCAGGTATATAATTTGTTTTTTGGTTTAATAATTTGCTCTTTTTATAGTTTTTTAATTAATTAGTTTTGAATCATAAATCTTAAAAACTATCTACTATGAAAACTTTTACTAAAATATTAAGCGCAACATTTACATTTGGATTAACTGCATTAATGGCTCAATCTGTTCCATTTATTGGAAATGGAACAATTGGATATTCAGGTGATGGTGGTCCTGCAACCAGTGCTCAATTAAAATATATTTCTTCGTTTTGCGGAGACGCAGCTGGTAATATTTTTGTTTCTGATTTTGGAAATGCAGATGTTAGAAAAGTTAATACTTCATCAATAATTTCTACAGTTGCTGGAAATCAAATTCAAGGTTTTTCTGGAGATGGTGGTTTAGCAACCTCGGCATCATTTTCTGTGAATGGTGGATTTGGTGCACCAGAAAATATGGATATTGCTAAAGATGCAGCTGGTAATTTATATGTTAATGATTTTAAAAACTTTAGAATTAGAAAGGTTACTGCTGCAGGAATTATATCTACACTTGCAGGTACAGGTTTAGCAGGTTACACTGGCGATGGTGGTTTGGCTACTTTAGCTAAAATTAAAGCAGTGAATTTAACATGTGATGCCACAGGAAATGTATATTTTTCTGATGCAACAAATAATGTGGTTAGAAAAATAAGTACTTCAGGTATTATAACAACTGTTGCAGGTACTGGTATATCAGGTTTTTCGGGTGATGGAAGTTTAGGTGATGTTGCTAAAATAAATACTCCTGGTAGCTTAGTAATAGATGCTTCTGGTAATTTGTTTTTTTCTGATAGAGGTAATAACAGAATTAGAAAAGTAAATACCTCAGGTATTATTTCTACATATGGTGGTAATGGTTTATCTAGTTATTCTGGTGACGGAGGCTTAGCTACTTCTGCCGCAATTTGTCCTACTTCATTGGCAATATCTCCTGTTACAGGTAATTTAATTGTTGTTTCTATGTCTCATCAAACTTCGTTAAGTGATTTAAATGGTAAATGTAATATTAGATCAATTTCATTGGCTGGAGTAATTACAACTGTAAGAGATAGTAGTTATTTTTTAATGGGAGGTTCGCAGTATGTTCAAAACATGAGGTCTATTTATGTTGATGGCAGTGCAAGTTTATATTTCTCTCCAGATTATAATATTTGTGTAGGTTTTTGTGACCCTGGTACTTGTTATAAAACATCATTAGCATCATCTAGTACAGGTATTGAAGCACTTGATTTTGATAATAAAATGGTTAATGTTTATCCAAATCCAAGTAATGGTAATTTTAATGTAGAATCTACTTTAATTGAAAATGGTACTATTGAAGTATTTGATATTGCAGGTAAATTAGTTCACACACAACCTTTAAATGGTTCGTTAAATGCAATGAGTTTGAATTTATCACCAGGAAATTACAATGTTAGCATTAAAGCAAATGGTGTTACAATAAATAAAAAGATTGTAATTACTAAATAAGTATATCAACTATAAGATGTAAATAACCTCTCATTAATATAAAAGCCTGCAACCATAAAGATTAGCGGGCTTTTTTATTTTTTAATGTAAACTAAATGTTTTTTAAAGATTGTTTCTTTTAATTAAAAACCATAGCCCTTGTAGCTTTTCGTAAATTCTTTAGCATCAATTGGTTTATTAATATCTAAATTATAATATTCATAATTTTCAAAAATTCCCACTTCATCATAAATAGTTATACTTATAGGTAACATCGATTTTTCATCAATATAAAACACTGCTTTTTTACAATAGAATGTAGGTATTTTAATTACTGAACCCGTTTTTAAATAACCATAATTATCATATAATTTATTTTTTGTTCTAATCATATAATCATTTACAATGAGTTTGTATGCAATACTCGTAACGGTTTCTTTTGATTTTACTGTGTAATCATAATAACCAAAGTTTGTGTTTTCGTAAATAACTAAATGGCATTTCATTCCATTTTTGTCTACCACTCCAGCAAAAGATAAATGTTTTGCTATTTCATTTTTTTCTTTACTCAATGCCATAGCAATGGTTTTTACAGCAAAATCAAAACCAACTTCATTTATTGTAAAATGTTGGTCTTTACGCATTAAATTACCATTTGGTTCTAATTGCATTGTAAAATAGGGGAATATATGAGGTTTTACATAACATTTTGTTTTACTATGATCTGCATCATACAATATTTCTAATTTTTTTTCGGGGTTTTTTAAATATAATTTTCTAGGACTTAGTTGTAATTTAATTTGTGTTGATGCCACGGAAAATCCATGCTCAATGCGCTCAAGGGATTTCATGTTAAATCTAATTGTATGTAAATTTTTTACAGAATCCATCATGTCTGTAATTAATTTAAAATCCTTGAAATTCTCTTTTGAAAATTGAGCACAGGCAATTTTAACAGAAAATAGAAAAAATATATAAATGGTTCGTTTCACAATTGCTTAAATATAGTAGTTACTATAAGATGTAGCAAAAATAACTATATTTTTTTTGTAATTTTAGGCTTTTATAACCAATTTATTATGCCTTCAATTTTAGGAATTATTCCAGCGCGCTATGCCTCAAGTCGTTTTCCGGGAAAACCACTTATTGATATACTTGGTAAAACTATGATACAAAGAGTATACGAACAAGCAAAAAAATCCAGTTTGTTATCTGATGTTGTAGTAGCCACGGATGATGAGCGCATATTTAAACATGTAGAAAGCTTTGGTGGTAAAGTAGTTTATACTAAAGAAGATCACCCAAGTGGAACAGATAGGTGTTTTGAAGCTATGAACAATTTTGGGGAAAATTATGATTATGTTATAAATATACAAGGAGATGAGCCATTTATTGATCCAACTCAAATAGATTTGCTTTGTAATATTTGTGATGGAACTACCGAATTAGCTACATTAATGATTGCAGTAGATTCGCATGAGGTTTTGTTTGATATGGGTGAAGTAAAAATTACGTTAAATACTAATAATGAAGCCTTATATTTTAGTAGAATGGTAATACCGTTTATAAAAGGTAAACCTCAAAACGAATGGCATTTGCATCATAATTATTTTAGGCATGTTGGCATGTATGCCTATAAAAAGGATGTTTTAGAAAAGGTAACCTATTTAAAACCTTCTTCATTAGAAAATGCTGAATCATTGGAGCAATTACGTTGGTTAGAAAATGGGTTTAAAGTAAAATGTGCATTAACTAATTTTGATAGCCATTGTATTGATACACCTGAGGATATTGAAAAAGTTATTCGTTTAATGAATATTAAATAAAAGTTTAAAAGAGAAATATGGAAAATAAGAATTTGGTTTTTATGTGCGGTTTTATGGGTTGTGGAAAAACAACTCAAGGAAAGAAACTTGCAAAATTGATGGGGTATTATTTTATTGATTTAGATGAATACATTGCAAATAAATTTGATAAGAATATTACGGATTTATTTAAAGAAGTTGGCGAATCTGAATTTAGAATTATTGAAACTAATGCCTTAAACGAATGCATTAATGATAATTTAAAAGCATTAATTGCTACTGGTGGCGGTACTCCTTGTTTTAATAATAACATGGATTTGATGAAAGCAAGTGGTAAAATTATTTATCTTAAAATGAATGCTACAGAATTGTTTGCGCGCTTGTTTAATGCAAAAGGTGACAGACCTTTAATTCAAGATAAAGAAGATGAGGAAATGTTGTTGTATATCGAAAATTTATTAAAAACACGTGAAGTTTTTTATAATCAAGCGCAATTAATTACTGATGGTAATATTGTAGATATTGATAAATTAAAAGAGGAAGTTTTAAAATTAATGTAATACATGCAAAAACGCTATTGGTTTGTTATATTACTTTTTAGTTGCTTTTTAAATAGTAAGGCGCAACTAGAGCAGTATACAAACTATGGTTTTAATGTAGGATTTGTAAGTGCTTTTGGCACACATGTTCAAAGGTTTGGTATTGTTTTACAAGGCTATTATGTTTATCAATTTGCCCAAGTTAATGCCTCTGTTAGGTTATACGATAATTTTAAAGATTTAGGTCCAAAGGGTGAGCATCCTGAGTTTAGTTCTTCCTTGGGTTTATGTTTGGGTTATGGTAAAAAAAATGCGGATGTAAATACTTTTTTAAGTAGTATTGGTAATCAAACTGGTTACAAAAACTCAGTTGCTTATAGTTTTAATGTGTGGTTTAATACAGTTAAAACCTCTCAGATTACTGGTGTAGTGGCTTTTCAGTTTAATAAATTTTCGGTAATTACAGAAAATGATTTATTGGCTAAGCCCATATTGGATAGGTTTAGAACAGGTGCTTTTTTATTACAGTATCAAGATAAAAACATACAGTACGCTGTTAATTGCACGATGTGGACAGGGCAAATGGGATCTAATGTGCGTAATGATAGTTTGTTTCCTTATTCAGGATATTTAAATATAGTAAATGGGAGGTATGCTAATGTATCGCATGGATTGTTGAGTGCACAGGTAAAATTTTCTAATGAGTATGGGCAATATATACAAGCTAATGTGGGAGTGGATGCGGAACAGGTTCGTAATGTTGTGCAAAATAGGTTAATACATGATATGATAATTTTGCCGCGTAAATGGTATAAACCCATTAATAGTCATGTGCCAATGATAGATACTGAAGGTGGGCAATATCTTTATAGAAAAACTCAAAAGGTGAGGAAGCCAAAATTGTTTTTAAATGGCTATACCTCACCTAATATTTTTTATTAATGGCTTTTTTGCCTCATAAAAGAGTTTAGTAAAAACATTGCTAATACAATTACGCATACGATAGGAATAACAAACTCGAGCGAAATTGGATTGTTTTGTTTAATGGTAAGTACATTTGCAGATACTTTTAAATTACTTAGGATAAAAATAACAATGATGCTCATCATTTTATTTTTGTTTAATTTTTCTGTTTTCATAACCTATATATTTAGATGATTAATTGTTTTCTATAACAAAACTACATCCTTTATAAGGGTTTATTTTATGGCATTTAGTAACTGGCAGAAATTATTATACAATTGGTTCATTAATTATTAAAAGTGGAATGATGGGGTTAAGAAAGAAGATGTTTTTGTGAACAAGAAGTGTGTAAGTCTCTATTTATTAAGAGTTATTTATTTTTTATGCCATTGTTGGTGTTATCGCCAACAATTATGAATATTTAAATAGGAAAAGACATGCCTCTAATGTTATTTATTTTTTTGAATTTTATTTTTGTACTTGTTGGTGAAAACACCAACAAGGGCTAGTTTTAGCTAATCTTAGTTTTTTTGCATTTTGTTTTGGTTTACTTGTTGGTGATAACACCAACAAGGGCTTGGGTTGTTTTTTTGTACTTGTTGGTTATAGTAACAACAATATCTTGTGTATTAAAAAGCTTTTGATTTTGTTATAGGCAATTCGTTTTGCCATTGTTGGTGTTATCACCAACAATTATAAATGTTTCAAAAAAAAAACGTTTAGTTAATCTTATTTATTTTTGTTTACTTGTTGGTGAAAATACCAACAAGGGCTATTTTTAGCTAATCTTAGTTTTTTTGCATTTTGTTTTGGTTTACATGTGTTTGATTACACCAACAAGGGCTTGGGTTGTTTTTTTGTACTTGTTGGTTATAGTAACAACAA
>CALMMX010000035.1 GCA_937868545.1 uncultured Bacteroidota bacterium | reverse complement strand
TATTACTGCTTTTAATTCTTGATTTTTTTCAAGGTTAGATAAAAATACATCAGGACTAAGCGTTTTCCAAGATTCGAAAACAGCCTTAATTTTTGGTTTAGAATTTACAACATGAGTTGCTAAGCTATTTGCATAATAACGTGCAAAAGTTTGTTCGGCACACTCATACGGGTACTCCATTAAATATGGCAAAGCCTGCACTGCATACCATGCTGGGTTAGCAGTAAATTCGAGTGTATACGAATGATTTTTTAAAGTGTTTGATTTATTATTTTGATTAGTGAATTTAGTAAAGTTAAATTCTTTAGTTTGATTACTTCTAATTGGCATTGGCATGCTTTCGGTAACAAGCATGCGGTTTGTTAAAACTGGTATTGCCATTTCTTCCCCATCAGAATAATTACCAGCTTTAGCAACCACTTTGTATTTAATTGCCGAATAGCCTTCTGGTATTTGCAAATTCCATTCAACAGGTGTACTTAAGCCTTTTTTTACTGAAAAATCGCGAGAACCAATTGTAGGAAATTTACCACTCACCGCTTCAATTAACTTGCTCGAAATTTCTTGTTCCGTTAATGCATCATACAATTTAAGTTCTACCATACCACTTAAATCTTTATCACTCACATTTGAAATTTTGGCAATAAACGTAATTTTATCATTTTCTCTAAAAAAGCGAGGTGCATTAGGTTGTACCATTAATTCTTTTTGAGTTACTAACTCTTTTTGAAACTGACCGTATTTTAAGTCTTTAGTATGAGCAAAGCCCATAATTTTCCATTTTGTAAGGCTTTCGGGTACAGTAAACTTAATTTCCACTTCACCTTTTTCGTTAGTTTGCAGTTGCGGGAAAAAGAAAGCCGTTTCATTAAAATTACTACGCACTTTTACATCATTCATTCCAAAAGATTTACCATCAATACCTTCTCTAGTGTTTTCATTTCTTCCATCACCATCATTCCCATTTAAGGCAACCTGATTTTTATTTTCAGCTTTTGCATCATCATCTTTATATTTACCTCTACCTGGTGAGGCTTTTTTAGTTTCAATAGATTTATCTGCCATTACAGCTCCAGTAGCCGCTGCTGGCATATTAGCAGATGATTCCATTACCATATCATACTGCTCTCCTTTATAACCACCACGGTAATAATTTTGGTAAAAAGCTAATCCAAAATAATTTAATTGGTCGTAATAACGGCTTGGTAAGGATTCATATTTTTGAAAGAAATTATTAAATTCAGAAGAATTGGCTGGATGTCCGCAACTAGATTGCCAAGATGATTGAGAATAATAACTTTGGTAAATATTAAAATAAAAATCGTTAGCTCTAAATGCGTCTAAGGAAGCATCATACATAGTAGCTAATAATTCGGCAGCAACTTTTTCGCCTTTTTTATCTTTTAAAATCAATTTCCATTGCTCTTCTTGCCCAGGCATTAATTTATCTCTAAAACTTTCAAAAGTTATATCTAAGGCCTTATTAGTGTATGGAACATAAATTAATTGTGTATGGTTATAAAAACGATTGAATTTTAAAAATGTAGTATGAAATACAAAATTTCCACGTTGGCTCTCCTCTACTTTTAAAGGAATTGAATTCATACTAAAAGGCATTTTTTCACTTTCAGTAATAACACCTTTATTTTCTAATTCAAATAAATAATTAGGATTGCTATAACCCGAATTATAAATAAAATTAACTGTTTCAGATGGTTCTGCCTGAGTTTTATCTACATAAAACCATTGTGGCACTTGCTCTGGTAATTCATTTACATTTTTATTGAATACCGAAACATAAGTAAAGGCTTTAATTTCGTTATTGAATTTATCTTTACAGTTAGCTTCAATAATATATGTACCAACTTTTAATTTTTTAAATTCAACACTTAAGTCATACTCGGTTTTTGTACCTGTATCAAATGTTTTTTCAATAACCTTACTTTCTTTTTCCCATTTGTATTTATTTGTTTCATCTGCATACAAATCATTAGGGAATGCTTGGTAATACTCATCTTTAGTTAATGCATGTCTATCTGGTTGAGCCCATAATCTCGAACGAAACACTTTTTGAGGTTGCTTTAATTTATAAATTGTAAAGTTTCCTTTAGTTGGTTCTGGTGTTCCATTTAAATTTGATGTAGATATATAAATTGGTTTTGCCGAATTTAATTCTTGCAGCTCAATAGATGAAACCGTTAAGTTTAATGCCTTATAACCAACATTTACGCTTGTTTCTGTATTATGAGTTTCACCATTAATATCTGTAACATCAGCAAAAACTTCGTAATTAAAACTTACATTTTCCGATTTAGAATACGCTTCATCAGGCAATGCTTTAAATTTAATAATGTATGTACCAGTATCATTTGTTACTGTTTCACCGTTAGTAATTTCGGTTTCTGAAGCTCCTTGGTTATATGGTCTGTACCACCAATACCAATAAGGGAATATTGCTCTACGAACAACTCTGTATTTTACTTTAGCACCATCAACCAAATTACCAGCATAAGCTTTGGCAACACCCGTTACTTCAACTTCATCATTAATTTTATAAGTTCCTTTTACCGGATTAAAATTAACTTCAAATTTAGGGCGTTTATAATCTTCAACTGTAATGTATTTTGTTCCATGACCATCTGTTATGTGCATTTGTCCGTTTAAGCCATTTTGTGGAGCAATAAAAGAACCAGATACAGTTCCATATTCATTAGTAGTTAAATTAAGCGTTGTAACTTTTTGATAATTAACGTCATATAAAGTAACACTTACAGGGTAATTTACTTTTAATTTATGATTTTTGCCATTAGTCGATTCTAAAACAATTGATTTAAAATATACAATTTGTCCTGGTCTATAAATGGCTCTATCTGTAAATATAGTTGATTGAATAACAGTGTGCTCATCGCGATAAGGTTTATAATTATAATAACTGTTGTTATTATAAAATACATCACTACCATTTATAAATTCTACAAAAAAGGATCTGTCATAAAAATCTTTAATTTTTAAATAACCATTTTCATCAGTTTTAAAAGTATTTACCTTTTTAATTTCATAATCTCTTGTAGTGTAATTATAATTTTCGGTATAAACATTTACAGTTACATTTTTAAGGTTCTCACCTGTTTGACGATGAATAGCATAAAAATCATAAGAGCCATCTTCTCTGTGTTTTTCTATACTAGCAATATCGCTTATAATACAAGTAGCATAAGAACTTAAATTATTTTCATATTTAAAATCAGGAGTTACAGAAGTTAATATAACATAATAACCAGCAGCCAATTCGGGCATTTTAATTTCGGTATTATGATTTTGATAATCGCCATCATCTATAAATTCTTGAGTAAACGTTTTTACTACTGGGAAAGTGTTAAACTTTTTAATTAATTGGTCGCCATATGTTTTTCTAAACAATTGACGCAATTCTTGTGAAGTTGTTTTTACAACCTTGAAATATAATTTATTAATATTTTGAGTTGAAACTAAAGCTCTAAATGGCTTATTAGGTTCATTTACTTCTTCTATTGTTAGATTGGTAGATTTAGCAAAAATGCTGTTTTTTAAATTTATACTTTCCTTTGCTCCATAAGAATTTGGGTATTTTGCAATAGCTTTTTCACATACCTCTTTTGCTGTTTTTTTGTACCATTTATAAGCATCTCCTTGCAATGGTTTATATAAACTTGCTTTTTGTAAATACCAAGTTGCAATTCGGTAATCAACTTCGGTTACACGGTCGCTATTAGAGAATTTTGCTTGTAATGCATTTAAAGTATTTAAATACAAAGTATCTTTTTTAGCATGTTGTGTATGAGTATACACATAATCTAAACGCATTAATTCTATATCAATTAAGGCATTTTTATCTTCATCTTTTTGGTGAAATTGAGTTAAATCTTGCATTAATTTAAGTGCATAGTATTTAATCTCAAACGAATCGGCACCAATTACTAAAGGAGTATTTACAAAATCAACATAAGGTTTTAAATAAGCTTCGTTATTTAAATTAAATTGATTAGCAGCTCTAGAAACATCTGGCTCAGTACTCATAAAAAAACCTAAAGCTCTATGACCTAAAAAATCATATAAAGTAGGTCGCCATACTCTGCCTTCTGTAGTTCCTTTTATTAATACATCATCATAAATGTCAACCTTTGTGCGCTTTAAACTATCCGTATTAGATAACGATGCCTTGTAATTTGAAATTACAGCATTTGTAATGGCTTTTAAATCCCACGTTTCAATATCATCATTTTTAAAATTTACGGTTGTAGTTCTATCATAAAACTTCCAACGGTTATTTTGATAATATTGCCAAAATGCATCAGCTAAAATACTTTGTAATACTGGTTTAATAGGATATTTAGAAGCTTCAACTTCGTCTCTTAATTTAAAAATTGATTTCTCCAATGAGAATTCTTCTTTATAACTTTCAAACTTCATGCGATGCAATACAGATTTCACAAACTGAGGTGCATTATTTTCTGTTTTTGCTTTTTGATAAATAGCATTAATTACAGTTAAAGCACTTTCTGTTAGTCCTTTTTGTTCGCAACTATCAACTCTTTTCCAAAGTTTAACGTAAGTATCACCTTTACTAAAACTAAGCATTGATGTAGTTTGTTGTGTAAATTTGTTTGAAAAAAAGCCAAATGCTAATATTGCTGATGCAAAAAACATAAGGGATAGCGTAGTGATTTTTTTGAGCGTCATAATTCATTTTTTAGATAAGATGCGTGTAATACTTAGATTCCATAAAAAAATTAAAAATATATTTATTCGGCAGTAGGCATATTAAAAGTAGCCCAATCTTCTTTAGAAGGGCCGTAAATGCTAGGAACTTTAATATTATTTAAACGCATAACTACAGATAATTGCCCTCTGTGATGAACTTCATGCTTTATTAAAACATTTAAAATTGTTCCTTTCGACCAATTTTCGCCATACATATTAACTTCTGTTGTTAAATCACTGTCCTTCCATTGCTTTTCAACTTGTTCAATTACCGAATTAGCAGATATTTCATACAAATTACATATTTCATTAATATCATTACTAGGAAGAGCATCTTCGTGTGGGCAATTGATTACTAATCCAGATTTTCCAAGCATTTCGCCATGAGTTATTAATACATGCCAAACTAAACGCTGTAAAGAGCGAATGTCATCGTTGGCTTTAAGGGTTAACTTATCATTTGTAATTGCTTTGAACACAGATAAAGTTGTTTCTTTTTCGTGTGTAAATTCCTTTTTAAATTGTTGAATTGATGTAAACATATATTAGATTTATAATTATAAATAACCTTTGGCTTTGTAAGTATAATAGCCTACAATTTCATGTAGGATTAAGTTTAACGTAGAAACTGCCGCTACATTTGGAATAAAGCAATAGTCAAATTCAAATTTTCTATCGCCTGTAAATTTATTAGTAATAAAAGGAGTCACATTTTTAAAGCCAGCTTTATTAAAAATAGCCAATGAACGCCTCATATGAAACGATGAAGTAACCAATAAAATAGAGCCTTTAAATTGCATACTGTCTAAAATACGCTTTGTGAAAATGGCGTTTTCATAAGTGTTTTTAGAATCATTTTCAATAATAATTGAACTATCAGGAATTGAGATTGATTTTAAATACTGTTTTACATAAATTGCCTCGCGCTGTTCAGGTTTACTAATACTGCCCGAACCACCCGTGATTAAAATTTTAGATACTCTGCCTTTATGGTACAATGGCAAGGTTTGAAAGAGTCTATCTCCAGAACAGGTAAAATCATATCTGTTTTGGCGCTCATCAATGCGGCCCATTCCACCTAATACAATGGCTAAATCGTATTTTGTTGATTTTAAATATATATCGTCATCGGAATACTCCCAAGCTCTAACCAATTCATCAACTAAAAATGAATTAGAAATGATGTAAATAAAACTTATAAAAAACAACATCCATTTTTTATAGGGTGTATTCCACAGTTTTTTTAATAAGTACAATAAACCAGCAAAAAGCCAAGTATATGGAGCTATTACAAAAGCTAAAATTTTAGATAAGAAAAAAAACATAGGCTAAATTACTGAAAATTAGTTTGGTTACATAATTGAAATGTTAACTCAATTTATTATATTTCAATATGAATAACTATTCATTTTTCAAAAGTAATTTTGTTTCATTTTTCTTTTTTCCATGATGAAAAAAGAAACAATCCGCCAGCTGGCGGACAAGGCAAAACACCAAATCCGTTTTTCATCGCACTTCCTCCGCTTCAGTTCCTCCTGAAAAACTAGGATTTCGCACCGTTTTGCCAAAACCACCGCACCTCACTAAAATTAAATAACCGATTTTTTAACCCTTAGATTACTTTAAAGGAAGAATTCATCACTATAATTTCTCAAACAATCCTTTTATTTCAACACTTTTAAATTATTTGAAGGTCAATTAATCAGAAATTTGGTAAAACAAAAAAAGCAGACCAAATAGCCTGCTTTTCTTGTTTAAGTGTTATATATCTTAACGAATAACGGTAACGTTTACAGCATTTAAGCCTTTTTTACCATTTTCTGTTTCATACATTACTTCATCATTTTCACGAATTTCGTCGGTTAATCCTGTTGCGTGAACGAAGATTTCTTCTCCATTTTCACCTTTAATAAATCCGAAACCTTTAGCATCGTTAAAAAATTTTACTGTTCCTTTGTTCATGTTGTTTTAAATTGTGTTCTATTTTATAAGAACTGGTTATTGTTTTATTGTTAAAAAAATCTGATGTATACAAATGCACATACCAGTGTTTCCAAAGGAAAAAGTGTAAAATTAATTAATTGTAAAAAGGGAAATTACAAACTGATTGAGATACAATCTTCTATTGAAGGATACAAATGTACAACTATTAATTGAACGAACCTATTATTTTTAATTATAAAAGGTAATTCTTACTCCTTTATAAAAATTAGAGGCATAATAACATTTTTTATGACTAGTTAATTTAGCTACAAAATCAGTCTCATTTGCATTATACTCTTGAAACGAATCGATAACAATTACTCTTTTAAAAGTAGTTACATCTAAATACACATCTTCCCAATTATTACAAAATATGATATTATCAGCCTTAGGTAATTCTTTTTTCTTTTCTTTTAAAAATTTTGAATCATAATAATAACAAAATAAGGGTGCTATATCTTTTGTTTTTACAATTATTAAATCAGAATTAGTTTTTTCATTCTTCACAAAACAAGCCACATCTCTATAATTCATAGTTTTAATAGTATGAAAATTTATTTTAGGAATAAAAAAGATAGCTAATAGAACAGAGATAGAAACTGGGATAATTTTATACTTAATAAAAGAAAGGCTAAAGGCAAGCAAAACAAGAATAAAAGGGATACTAAATATTAAGTATCTATCTAAGAAAATGGGAGTTAACTTACCTAATATATATAATAAAAATATTGAACCTAAACCAACTAATGTAAAGTATATAAAATGAAATTCTATTTCTTTTATTCTCTTTAGTTTGATTAATAAAAATCCAACTATAATTATAATAAAGGAAATAACTACTAAATATTCGCTAAACAAAAATTCGCTTAAAACTTCTTTCAAATAATTAAAATCTGATTTCTTTAACCAAAAGGTTTTTTGGGATGAATTAAACGCAACAATTAATAGAAATTGCTTTTTAGTAAACCTTAATAGAGCAAAACCAATAGAAATTAATAAACTATAAATAAATAATTTCTTTTTTCTTCGCTCAAAATAAATCAACATTAAAATGGATTGAAAAACAATAATAATACCTGAAATGTAATGGGTATAAACCAATAAAAAGTTAAAAATTCCAAGCAAAACAACATATTTCAAATTTGCAGTTTCTTTAAACTTAAAATAATAATACGTAGAAATAAGACTCAATAATAATATTAAGGAGTATGCTCTTGCTTCATGCGAATAAAAAAATAAAATATCACTCGATAAAAACAGAATGCTTGATACTATAGCAGTTGTTCTGTTAAAATAATTATTGGCTAAAATAAAAACAAAACCAGCCGCTAATGAGCTAAAAATAACACTTAAGAGTCTAATATTAAATACTGAATCATTAAAAAGCTTAATCCAAACACTTAAACAATAAAAATAAAATGGAGGATTATTATCCCATTCAGAAACATGTTTAATATGACCAAAATCTAAAGAAGCACTTTGAACACTAATGATCTCATCATACCATAATGAAGAAAATGAAAGGAAATTAATTTTAAGTAAAAAATTAACAACAAAAACTGCTATAAAATAAAGATATAGATTCTTTGTTATTTTTTCTTTATTAGAAGATATAATGGTACTAAATATCACTAATTATTATTTATTACAGATAATTTTAATGTTTTAATTAGCTCATTTTGTCTGTAGATTTGAATAAAATAAAATCCAGAACTTATATTTTCGAGTAAAATGTGATTGTTATATTTTGATAGATTGTTAGAATAAAAAACTTTTCCATTAATATCTACCAAATTATAATTTAAGTTATTTAAATCAATTGAGTCAGGTAATTTTAAATTTACAAAACCATTATTTGTTGGATTTGGGTAAATTCCAATTTCATTTTTGTTTATTTCATTTTCTTTAACTCCAGTATATAAAACACCATAGTGCCCTACACTATCAATTTTCATTAAAAATATATCATCCAGAATTGCACCATAACTGCTTGTTTTTCCAACAGCAACAAAGCCTTTATCAAAAGTTTTAGAGATACTATAAAACTCTTCTATTTGATAATCACCTTTGCCAAAGAAATTTACATAATTGTACGAAGCATCGTAAATATCAACTAAAGCATCATAATTAAATACAGGATTTTTTGTAGCGCCACAATTTGCAATATGACCTTTTGAACTTTGAGCCACACCATTGTAATATTCATCATAAGAACTTACATCAACATAATTTTGAACTTGTAAACCACTAACCGAATAGGTTACCAAAACAGTTTCTAAATTGCCACCAACTGAGCTACTTTTTGTTCCACCAGAAACCAAAATGTTTAAATTTTGTAATTCCAAAATACAGCTCCCATAATCTTCTTTAGTTCCACCATAAAATTTACACCATGTTGAATCTCCCGTTGAATTCAGTTTAAATGCCCAAATATCACCATTAGTTGCATCGGCATAACTTTTAGAATATCCAGTTAAAGCAAATCCTCCATCAGCAGTTTGTATAACCGAATTAAATTCATCATCATTTGCACCACCATAGGTTTTAGACCATAAAACATTACCAGTGGCATCTGTTTTAATAATATATCCATCAGCATTTCCTCTACCATAACTGTATGTTGTACCAGCAATTATAAAATTACCATCTGTAGTTTGAATAAGGCTATTACCAAAATCCCAATCTGTTCCACCAAAGTTTTTTTGCCAAAGTAAAATTCCATTTTTATCTGTTTTTACCAAGTAAATATCATATCCTCCAAAGCCACTCGAATTTGTGTAACCTAACATCACATAACTGGAATCTATTAATTGAATAACACTTTTAGCATTTTCATTGTTATAATTTCCAAAGGCTTTTTGAAACTTTAATTGCCCCATTTTATCTAATTTAGCTAAATACATATCTGTATTACCTGCACCAAAACTACTTGTAGAGCCTGCAACAATGTATCCACTATCTAAAGTTTGTTTTACATTATAACCAACATCATATCCATTACCACCCCATCTCTGATAAAACTTAGAAGGAGCTTGTGAAATGATATTAAACGAAATTAATAGGCTAAAAAACAATATTATGTACTTTATCATCATATTAATTAATTTTTAAATTTTTTAGCAATTGTTACAAATGCACTCTGACCATAGGTTTTATTAGGCAAAATAAATCCTTGCAATCCATTACTTCCAATTTTTAAATACCATCCTGGGGTATTGTATTGAAACGCTAATCCAACATTTAAGCGCGAATAGCCACCATAACCAACATGTAATGAAGAAGTGAATTTTTTAGAAAAATTATATTCAAAATCCATAAAACCATAAGGCTTAAAATTAGAATTAAACAAATACCTAAATCCTGTTCCTAATGCAAATTTATCAGTAAAAATAATTTTATTTATAATAATTAAATTTGCAGGGATGTTTACATTAAATGCTTCGCGGTGTGCATTGGCGGTATTATTAATTATACTATCTTGGTTAATTGATGATAATGTTGAGTCTTTTAAATCTAATAAATTATCAATATGATATCCATTAAAAGTAAAAGTTGAATCGCTACTATATTGTAAACTATTATTAAACCAATGTATAAATCCTAAATTATTAGCATTAACAGTTAAAACACTGCTTTTACCTATTTTACTTTTATAAGGGGTTTCAAAAAATATATCGGCACTTGCTCCTACTCCCGAAAATGCGAATGGGTTTTGCTTATTTGATGTATCGCTTAAAGCCATATTAAACTTTGAATTAAAAACTAATTCAGTGCCATCACTATTTGTGTATAAAGAAGAGCCTTCTTTTGCTTTAACATAAAACAGACTTTGTCCTTTTATAAATGAAACTGAAATGCCGGCTTTGGCTGTTGAATCTATTTTATGCCAAATGAATCCAAATTTAATTTCCTGAAAACGCAGTGAATTAATATTACTACCCCCAAAATTCATTGTTTGGTCTAAATAAGGTTTATTACCATAAAACAATAATTGATAAAAATCTTTTGTAAATGTTGAATTAAAAACTCTTTGATCTTTAAAACTAAATAAATAAGAATACTTAGAATTTCTACCAAAAAATGCTGCAATATCATAATTCATATTTGCTCCAATTACATTATGATTATACATTTTGTTTCTTGAGGCATCTTTGTTCTTTTGATCAATAAAACCACCAACAATAAATTTATTTAATAATCCATTATATATTCCATTTGAACCAAACTCGTACTCACCATTAATAGAAACAGAACGACCAGTTTTATCAAAATTTAAAAACTCTGAATTATATTGACCATACGAAAAATAATTAATAGTAATTAAAGTGATTACTATAAAATATTTTTTTAATTGAATATTACTTATCATACTTAAAGTCTTACCTAAATCAAAAAGATTATTTACATTTATTATTTTACTACAGCTCTATAATTAACATTAGCACTTAAAATAATATCTAAATAACTATCAGATTTAATTTTTATAGGTGTTGGCTGATTGGGTAAATACAAATAACTAACAAATTTTATTTGTTTACATTTTCTTAAATTTTCCAATTTTGTATTACTTATTACTGAAACAATTTTAGAATCTACAGGGCTAATAACAGTATTAGTAACATCTGTAATTGCAGATTGTATGGTATTTTCGGTTGGTGAATACAACGAATCTATAATTATGTTATTTTCATCTATAATATAGCCTTGAATTTTTCCTGTAAATGGATAATTATTTTTGGCTTGAAGAACAAGTTCGCAAGAGTTCACATTTTTTAATTGCGAATTATTTTGCAAATCAACCTTTGCATAATTTGTTAAACCAAAATAATCAGCAGATAGTGCTAAAGGTATATCAATATCTGCAAATACTTTTAAACCATGTCCGTAATATGCAAAATCATTTCCTGCTGAAACATTACCTAATGGATTTAACTGACCCCTAACTTGGTAACCAATATAATTAGGCAAATTCTCTAAAAAAGGATTTAAGTTAGTATTTGTATTATTTAATGCAATTTGCTTAATGTAAGGGAAAACAGGATTTGAAGATAAATTAGTTTTACCAGCTCTATTAATATTTAAAGATTGCAACATGCTACCTGTATTTAAGTATATAGAAGTATAAGGACTAACTTTTACAGATTTTACTTTACTGATTGTACTACTTAATTCTACCCCAAATTCATTAATAATATTAAAATTAATAGAAGACTGTGTGAGCTTAAAATTTTGAGTATTAAAATTATTAAGCAATCCAAAATAAGCTGAATCTGGGCCAATTGAAATATCTTGTTGACCAAAGTAACCTTGCACATATTCTGGCACAATATCAATAAATGATAATTTTATTTTTAATCCTTGCCCAATTAATAAATTATCTGCAGCACCACCTGCATCCGTTTTAATAGTATAGGTTTGTACTAAAGTATTCACTTTATTTAAGGTAAGACCAGTTAAATCAATACTATAATCCGCTAAAGAGTATAATTTTGTTAGAGTTGCTGGGCTTGAAACAGAACCTCCAGAAATTGTTTGATCAACATGAAAAACACTTCCCCAGAGTTTAGCAGAGTTTATATCGTAAGTAAAATTGAGTGGCTGAGAATAAGAGTTAAAATATTCAATTTTTAAGTATCCAGATCTTACATTGGCTTTATTTAATTGCACCCCATTTGGAACATCAAATGCAATTTCTTGATTTGTAGGAGAACCAGCATTAGTATAAATTACTGAACCAGGTGTTAAAAAAGAATTAAATAAAGCAGTATAGCCAATTGAAATAGTGGTATCGGGTAAATTAACTAAACTATCCATAGATAGGTTTAATACTTCTTTTGAGAAATTTATATGAACTAATCCAGTGGGATCAGATTTAAAAATTGTATCACCAAAAAAATTACTAATATTTAAATGGCTTCTAGCAATTGGAATAGCCGCATCAATATCCCAAGATGTTTCTTTTTTACAAGAAATACCTAAAAGTAGGCTAATAATTACAACAGATGTTTTAATATATAAACGCATAAACCAAATATAGTGTATTTTTAATAAATTTAGAAGAAAAAATGGCAAAGTATTTGATATAAAAATGCCGAAAAAAAAGTTAATTTTGTAAAGTGTTAAATTCAGTAAGATTTTATATTAGTTGGATTGTTTCAGCGATTTTAATGTATGCTGCATTTTACATTTGGCATGGTGTTTTTTTAAATGATATTAACTCCATTACTTTTCCCAAACTTATTTTTTTAGGATTAGCGGCTATAGTATATCTTGTAATTGCAGTTATACTTTATAAAATATTTGAAACAAATTTAATGGCTAAATATTTTTATAGTCCAATGCTTAGAGGAATTATGAGTGGGATAATTTTAGGATTCTTTTTATTTGCCTTTGTTACAGTTTTAGGAATTTCTTTTACAAAAAATCATAGTTTAACAAATATTTTAGTTGATTGTGTTTGGCAAATAATTGAACAAATGTTAGGTGGAGCGATTATTGCTTTAGGCAAAATTTTCATTTTTGAGCCCCATTTAGAAATGGAAAAAGAATAGCTTATACTTTTGTTATTAGTAATTTAAGCTTAAAGTTTCAGATTAACTAGAACGCAAAATTTTATCCATTTTTCTACCTTTTGCCAATTCATCAACTAATTTATCTAAATACCTTACCTTTTGAGTTAATGGATTGGAAATATCTTCAATTTTGTATCCGCAAATAACACCCTTTATTAAACTAGCGTTAGGATTAAGTTTTGAATTATTAAAAAACTCGTTAAATGTTACCTTTTCATCAATTAATGTTTGTAATTGTGTACTATTGAAACCAGTTAACCATTCTATAATTTGATTTAATTCGTCTTTAGTTCTATTCTTTTTTTCAACCTTTGCAACGTAAAGTGGATAAACAGTAGCAAATAACATATTAGAAATTCGCTCATCTTGATTGTTTTTATTCATAATGTTTAAAACACAAGTTATATGAAATATTACTTCAGTCTTTCTAAAACGCCTTTTCTTTTAACAATATTCTTATAATCCCATTGAATATCTTTAGATTTCTTGAGCCAACGTTTTAAATTACTTTTTTTAATTTGAGCTATTTGAGTATAAACTATTGAAGCGTCTTTAAACTTACCTCCTTTTATATTTAAATCATCTTCTTCGAAATCTGCACCACTCCAAAACATTAAACGTATACCAGCTTTTTGTTTACTGTATCCCACAATTGGATTACCTTCTAAAAACCATACAGGATGAGCATGCCAAACTTTAGATTCAGCATTTTTCAACTCAGTACTTATTATTGCTTCTAAAAAATCACAAATTTCTTTATCTGCTAATTCTAAATTTGCATGATAGTTTGATATGTCAATATTCATTTAATGTTACCTAAATTAGATGTTAAACAATAACACTAATATATAAAACTAATTTAAAATTTAACTTGTAATTTTAAATTTAACTGACGACGCGTAAGATAATTAGGCACAGCATATTGCCTATTTGTTACATCCGTTACCCAAGTATAAGAAACCGTATTATTTACTTGTAATAAATTAAATACTTCAACACTTATAAACATTGCTTTTAATGAATGAAATGGATTTTTTTTAGGTAAACTATGTCCTTCTTTTATGATTTGATATGCAAAACCAATATCAACTCTGCGGTAAGGAGGCATTCTAAAAACTTGTTTCCAGCGAATATGATCAGGAGGGCCAAAAGGTAAACCACTACCAAATTGCATATTTAAATACATTTTACAAGCAGGTAGTTTTGGCAAATAATCTTGGAAAAACATACCAAATGTAATGCGTTGATCAGTAGGCCTTGGAATATATCCGGGATATTTAACTGTACTATCTGTAGCTTTAGTATCAAAAGTATAACCTTTAATTATTGTATCCCCAGCAGCATTAAAATAGGTGACTTTTCTATCGTCCGAAATATTTTCCATAGTTTTTAAAAATCCTAATGTCGCCCAAGATTCTATCCCTTTTATAAAATCGCCGTTAATTCTTACATCAGCACCAGTTGTGTATCCTACAGAGTTGTTTTTAGCAAAATATCTAATTCGTGTATTATCTACTTCGTATGGAATTAAATCTTTCATTTCTTTATAGTAACCTGCAACAATTAACTTAAATGGTCTATGCCACATTTTAAAATTATAATCGCCAGATAATAAATAATGTACTGATTGTTGAGCTTTAATATTAGGATTAACTGTTCCGTCAAAACCCCTCATTTCGCGGTAAAATGGTGGTTGGTAATAATACCCCCAAGAAGCTCTGAATAATAAATCGGGTTTCCAATTAGGTTTGTAAGTTAGCGTTATTCTGGGTGAAGTAACCATTTGTCCGTTAAAGCTCCAATAGTTTGCCCTAACACCTGCAGTTAATGCTAAGGTTGAAGAATCATTTAAAACAATACTTTTTGAATATTGTAAATATCCTTGCACACGATTACTTTCAACCGTATTTTTTGTTTTAACAACATCTATTAAATTAATTTCATTTGGGTTATAAGGACTAACATAACCTGCAGAATCTATGGTTCTCCACTCACTTAACTTATCATTAATAATTTCGTGTTGGAATCTAACACCCCAATTAAATTCACTATTTTTATTTATATAACGCGTTCCTTTATGTTCTGCATTAATAACAGTTGCATTAATTCTATTTCTACCATTATTAAGAAAAGTACCAACTCCCCTATTAAATGCAACTTGACCAAAATCATCTTTCCCAAAATCTGCTTCTAATTGATCAATATAATATTGACCTTGTACTGTAAAATTTTCTTCTTCTTGAGCATTATATGCAGAAGTTATGAGTTTTAATTTAGTTTTAGAATTTGGTCTGTATGTAGTAGAAACTGCCCCCATCATGGTATTATAACTGGTTTCTTCTCTTCCATCAAAGTAAATACGTAAACTTACAGCATTGTTAACAGTACCAAAAGTAGTTTCGCGAGTTGCAGGAATAACGGTGTACTTATTATTTGCAATGTTGCCTAAAAATTCAATACTCCATTTTTCGTTTAAGGTAAAAGTGATAAAAGATTGAACGTCATAAAACCTTGGACGATATTCGCCTTTAGTATCCATACTTTTTAATAAATATGAATTTGATTTATAACGAGAACCAAGACTCCAAGCAATAATTCTATTTTTAGAAACGCCCTCTAAATGCATGGCGCCGCCTAAAAAACTACCACTAGCGGTACCACTAAACTTTAATGGCTTTTTATAGGTAATATCTAAAACAGATGACATTTTATCGCCATATCTTGCCTCGAAACCACCAGCCGAAAAATTTATGTTACTAACCATATCGGGGTTTGCAAAACTTAAACCTTCTTGTTGACCACTGCGTGCTAAAAACGGACGATACACCTCAATATCATTTACATAAACTAAATTTTCGTCAAAATTTCCTCCTCGCACAGAGTAACCACTACTTAACTCGTTATTACTACTAACACCAATTTGAGTTTTTATTAAGCCCTCAATTCCACCACCTGCATTAGGTATATAAATAAAATTTTTAGTATCGAGGTGCACAGATTCGGTGTTTCTGTTTTCGCTAACAATTTCAACAACTTCAAATATTTTAGAATCTAAAGAGGCATTTAAATTAATTTTTTCGTCGGGCTTAGCATTAATCCTTTTATTAAATTGCTTGTAGCTCATACTATAAATAGTAATAGTAATTTCACGGTTTGAGGGAATAACGAGTGAATAATTCCCTTTTTTATCTGTTAAGGTGGTTATTGAACCATCTTCAATAACAGCAATTTGAACTTCGGGAACAGCTTCTCCTTCAGAATCTACAACTTTTCCATAAATGGTTGCAGTTTGAGAATATCCAAAAAATGAATAAAGAAATAGGAATATTGTATAGGTTGATTTTTTTAGCACTTGTTTAAAACGGTTCGAAATTACAAATATTGTGAATATACTAACGATAAATTAAAAATACTATAATTTAATAATGACACCAAGTGATAATTTAGAATAAACTTTATTAAAATAATTTCCAAAACGAGTAAACTCAAAATTTAAATATGGAGCAATATTTTTTACATTATAACCAATGCCAATACAATAATTTGGATTAATATCATTTGATTGAGGAATTTCATCTATTACTGTAGTTGCAGATTGTATTTCGGTAACTTTTGGTGGTATAAGTGTAGGTTCATTCTGGTAAAAATAGTAATCTTGTTTATAATACTGACTTTTTGTATTAAAATAAGAGTAATTAATTCCGATTTTTTGAAATATTACTATTTTCTTTAAATTGATGAAATATGATAATGAAGTTCCAACATTTAAATTATTTAAAACATAACTAAACTCATGTTTATCATAAGTATAGGATTCTATAACAAAATGCGATTGATTATAATAGTCTTCAATTTTATGTAAAACATCATATTTTGAGGCATTAAAATTTATGCCTACATAAAATATATTTTTATGTCTTTTATTAAGATTTGTAATGCAATAATTATAATTCATATCAAAAGAAAACCGGCCTGATATATAATAAGTTTCGTTATACCTTGAACCATTATACAAATAATTAGGTTTTAGATTGGATGAATTAAAATCATTTCTTTTTACTCCTAAAAACATTTGCTTTGTAGATAAACCAATTTGTAAATAGGTTTTCCTTTTTATAGTATCATTTGCTTGTAAAGAATTAGACCCTAAAACTGTTAAAGTAATAAAATAAAAATTCAATATTACTTTAACTAGACTCATAATAAAATTACAAATTAAAATTCTTTAATGCTTGAGTAGCAATTTCGTTTCCATATGCTAATGATGCAGTTGCAGCTGGTGATGGAGAATTAATTACATGCATAGAATTTCCTTTAAATTCAATTTTAAAATCATCTAGCATATTTCCTTCGCCACTTAATGCCATGGCTCTAATTCCACATCTATCAGCAGGTACAATATCATCCATTTGTAAATCTGGAATTAACTTACGTAAACGGTTCAAAAAATACGTTTTACTAAATGCTCCTCGGTATTCATCAATTCCAAAACGCCAGTGTTTTTTAAAAAACTTCCAAGTTCCTTTAAAACCAAGAGCTTCAATAGTATCTTTAAAACTAAAAGCAGTTTTACTGTATCCTTCTCTATCAAACACAAAAACAGCATTTGGTCCACACTCTACTCCACCTTTTATCATACGAGTAAAATGAACTCCTAAAAATGGGAACTCAGGATTAGGAACAGGATAAATTAAATTTTTAACTTTAGTTCTCCCTTTTTCTGTTAAATCATAATAATCACCTCTAAAACCAACTATAGCAGAATCTGTTGATACATTATCTTTTTTAGTAATTCTATCAGCTTGAAGTCCAGCACAAGAAATAATGTACCTTGCATTAAACTTTCCTTTTTCAGTTATGACATCTGTAGTATTACCAGTTTTTTCAAAACCAATAACTTTATGCTCTGTTAAAACTTTACTACCATTATTTTTAGCATGTATTAACTCAACGTATTTACGAGCTACATCAGCATAATCAATAATACCAGTGCATGGAACCCAAATGCCAGCAATACCAATACAATGAGGTTCAATTTCTTTAATACGTTTAGCATCAATCATCTCTATCCCTTCTACTCCATTAGCAATACCGTTATTAAAAACTTTGTTCATATGAGCAAGTTCACTCTCTTCTGTAGCAACAATTATTTTACCACATAAATCATGAGGTATATTATGTTCTTTTACAAAAGACATTAATTCACGTCTTCCTTCAACACATTTAACTGCTTTATAAGACCCTGGCTTATAATAAATACCTGAATGTATAACGCCAGAATTATGACCCGTTTGGTGAGCAGCAACTTCTTTCTCTTTTTCTAAAACTAGGATAGTTAAATTGGGATTATGTTGATTAAGTTTATAGGCTGTTGCTAATCCAACTATTCCCCCACCAACAATAATTATATCATATTTAGTATTACTCATTTTCAATTGATTGAAATTTCGTCAAATATAGGATATTCATACTTAAAATGTAATAAATATAATTATGAAATAAATTATAAATAGTAAAAAAAATATT
>CALMMX010000034.1 GCA_937868545.1 uncultured Bacteroidota bacterium | reverse complement strand
CCCAATGGTGTACCTGATAAGGTCAATTTTAGTAGTGAGTTTTTTAACTAATTCCAAATAGCTTTCTAATTCTTCCTGCGGACGGAAGTTATAAACGAATATCTCTGTAAATGGGCTACCAATACGGTTAATACGCCCGTTACGCTGAATCATACGAACCGGGTTCCAATGCAAATCGTAATTGATAATAGTGCCGCAGTCCTGCAAATTTTGTCCTTCTGAAAGTTTGTCTGTAGCTACTAATATTTGAATAGGAACATCTTCTACTTTCATTTCATATTCCTTTGCAACCGGTGCAAATCTTTTGGCTTTATATTCTATTTCGGTTTTACTTCCCAAAGCAAATTCAATAGATTGGTTGTGATGCAATAAGCCTGGTAAATTGGCTTCAAGATATTTTACTGTATCGGCAAAATAACTAAACACTAAAACTTTACTGATATCATTTTCATTAAGCTTATTGGCTAATTGCTGTATTTTATTATCTTTCTTAATCAGGACTTCTAACTGTGCCTCTATTGTATCAATTATTACAAAATCCCTTTTAATATCTTTCTTCAAAGCATCTAAATTAAAAACAGTATCATCTGCAGCTATTATTTCTGTGTCTATGCTTTCGATTTCAAAGTCGGACAATGCTTTGTCTAACCTGCCTTCATCATCACTGAACTCCTTATATTCTGCGAAGAATTTATTAAATGCTTTTAAGTCTTTAACTGAAATAATTTTATTTTTTTCAGAAAGGTACTTTTCAAAATCGGTTAGTTTTTTTCTGTACGTTTTGATTGACAACTGTATTGAATACAATGAGGATTCAAGATCTTTTAAAAATTTAGTCCAAAAACGTACGTATAATAAATGGCCTGTAGCATGCTCGCTACCACCAATGTATAAATCTACTTGTTTCCAATAATCGCTTAGTTTTTTATCTGTAAAGGCTTTTTCGTTTTTAGGATCCATGTAACGTAAAAAATACCAAGAGCTACCTGCCCAACCAGGCATTGTAGAGTGTTCATACTCCCATTTTCCTTCATGTTTCCATGAAGAAGATGCCCTTGCCAATGGCGGTTCACCATCTTCGGTTGGTAAATATTTATCTACTTCTGGCAACACTAACGGTAACTCACTATCACTTAATGCGTAAGGAATATCATTTTTATAATAAATAGGAATTGGTTCTCCCCAATAACGTTGACGGCCAAATACCGCATCACGCAAGCGGAAATTCACTTTTCCTTTTCCTAAACCTTTAACTTCAATTTCTGCAATGGCTTTTTTCATGGCAGCTTTTACATCTAAGCCATTTAAAAAATCGGAGTTAATTAATTTTCCTTCTTTTGCATCGTATGACCCTTCGACTTCGCTCAGGGTGACGTTCGATGTTGACTCTACAACTTGTAAAATTGGTAAATTAAAAAACTTAGCAAAACTATAATCTCTGCTATCGTGAGCAGGAACAGCCATTACAGCACCAGTGCCATAACCTGCTAAAACGTAATCGCCAATCCAAATAGGAATTTGTTTACCAGTAAAAGGATGTTCAACATACGAACCTGTAAACACACCAGTAATTTTATTAATATCAGCTTGGCGTTCGCGTTCACTTCTGTTTTTTGCTTGTGTTACGTAAGCCTCAACAGCAACTTTATTATCAGGCGTAGTTAATACCTCAACCAATTGGTGCTCAGGAGCTAAGGTTACAAACGATACTCCAAATATGGTATCTGGACGTGTTGTGAAAACTTCTATGCCATGCTGAACTTGTTTCAGCATCTCTTGAGACCCTGAAACGAGTTCAGGGTGACGAGCAATCTTAAATCTTAATGAAGTTCCTTCTGATTTACCTATCCAATTACGTTGTGCTTCTTTTAAACTATCTGTCCAATCTAATTCATCTAAACTATCCAATAAACGTTGAGCATAAGCTGTAATACGCATACTCCATTGTTTCATTAGTTTACGTTCTACAGGATATCCACCACGTTCGCTTACACCATCTTTAATTTCATCATTAGCCAATACGGTTCCTAATTGAGGGCACCAGTTTACATAAGCTTCACCTAAGTATGCTAAACGGTAATCCATTAGCACATCCGATTGTTCTTTCTCCGAAAAAGCTTTCCATTGTGTTGCAGTAAAAGATTTAACTGTTTCTTCGCAACATGCATTAACATTGATGTTTCCATTAGCTTCAAATTCAGCTATTAGTGTAGAAATATTTTCGGCTTTGTTAGAGTTTTTATTATACCATGAATTGAATATTTGAATAAATATCCATTGTGTCCATTTATAATAATCAGGATTAGAGGTTCTCACTTCTCTATCCCAATCAAAGGAAAAGCCTATTTTATCAAGTTGTTCGCGGTAACGTGCAATGTTTTGTTCAGTAGTAATTTTTGGATGTTGGCCAGTTTGAATAGCATATTGCTCAGCAGGTAAACCAAAACTATCATAACCCATTGGGTGCAATACATTAAATCCTTTATGGCGTTTGTAACGTGAAACAATATCAGATGCAATGTATCCAAGAGGATGCCCAACATGTAAACCTGCACCAGATGGGTACGGAAACATATCTAATACATAGTATTTTTCTTTTTCAGAATCGTTTTTTGCTGCAAAGGTTTTATGTTCGGCCCAGTATTTTTGCCAATTTGCTTCTATCTCTTTAAAATTATATTCCATTCTTTAGTTTTTTATATTAATCGTCATTGCGAGGCACGAAGCAATCTGTATTTAGTTTCTATAGCCTTGCTTAAAATAATTTTATATTGGTTACTACAATAATTCAAATGCTTTTTCAAATGCAGCAATTGTTTTCTCAATGTCTTCCATTGTATGTGCTTCACTCATAAAACCAACTTCGTAGCCACTAGGGCCTGAGTAAACACCATTTTCTAATAAGGCATGGTAAAGCACTTTAAAATGTTTCATGCTATCTGCGTCAATATCTTCGGCACATTTAATTGAATCTTTATCTGTAAATGCTAACCAAAAAACTGAACCAACTGTAAATATTTTAAAATTATGTTTTGTGTTTTTTGATAAACCTTTTATTAGAATTTGTGTCTTATTTTCTAAATCAGAATAAAAATTTGACTTTAAGCACTCTGTTAATTGCGCTATACCAGCGGCCATTGCAACTGGGTTTCCACTCAAAGTACCTGCTTGGTAAACATTTCCTTCTGGCGAAATATTTGCCATAATTTCTTTACTAGCGCCATAAGCCCCAACGGGGAAGCCACCACCAATTATTTTACCATAAGTAATAATATCTGGCTTAATGTTATAGTAGCCAGCTGCGCCAGTAAAACCAACTCTAAATCCACTAATTACCTCATCAAACAATAATACCGTAGAGTTTTTAGTACAGATATCGCGTAAGAATCCTAAGTATGATTTATCTTGCAATAACAAGCCGTTGTTAGCAGGAATAGGTTCAATAATAACAACAGCAATTTCGTTTTTAAATTGTTCAAATGCTTTTTCAACAGCTTCCTTGTTATTTAAAGGCACTACAATTGTATCATTTACAACACTTTCTGGCACACCAGCCGAAGAGGTATTACCAAAAGTTACTAAGCCTGAACCTGCTTTTACTAGAAGAGAATCAGAATGACCATGGTAACATCCTTCAAATTTTAAAATCTTTGTTCTGCCTGTATACCCGCGAGCTAAACGAATGGCACTCATTACCGCTTCTGTACCACTACTCACAAAGCGAATTTTTTCTATATAAGGGTTGTTAGATAAAATAAGTTCTGCTAACTCATTCTCTAAACGCGTAGGAGCACCAAATGATGTACCATTTTGCATAGTTTTTTGAACAGCACCAAGTACTTTTGCGTTAGCGTGCCCCAAAATTAATGGTCCCCAACTAGCGCAGTAATCAACGTACTCGTTTCCATCAGCATCCCACACATGAGAGCCATTTCCTTTATCAATAAATAAGGGTGTTCCACCAACACTTCTAAAAGCTCTTACGGGTGAATTTACGCCACCTGGAAAAAACTGTTTAGCTTTTTCAAATAATTTAACCGATTCTGAATTTTGCATAGTATCAAATATAGTATGCAAATATAGGGGTTTGGCTTAATTTATTGCTTTATAATTTTGGTTTTATAGGATTTGTTTTCTGTAAATAAAATCACCCAATATAAGCCATTATTTAGCTCCGAAACATCAACGCTATCAATCCATTCAACTTCTTTAACTTTTCTACCAAACACATCAAATACTTGATACTTTTTAGGTACTTGGTTTTCGGTAAGTATAATGAATACTTTATTAGATGTTGGGTTAGGATAAATTACAGCATTACTTTCACTAAGCTCATTTAAACCTACTGGGCCATATATATACAACACTGGTCTAACACTATCGCCTAATAATGCAGATGCAGACATTGGCCAAACAACAATTACATTACCATTACCATTAACTTTAAATGAACCAGGCATTACTGATACTGTAGGAACAAACTGCAATATTGCTGGGATGCTATCACCAATACCAATATGCGTAGCAGAAAATATTAGAGTATCTAACATTATTCCTGGTGCACCAACAGTATCTCTTTTTGCTTTTAGGCTGAAACTACCATTAAAATCTACTGAACCAGTATTTTTAACGTACACTTGCAGTTGAACATTGGTTCCATAAGTTACTGTATCAGCCGGTATAAAGTTCCTGTATTTACTCATACTTAGTCTTGCCTGAGCGTTACAAAAAACACTTAGTAACATTATGCCTATAGAAAATAATAGCGTTTTCATATGTATATATTTATAGTTTTATAATTGTCATTTGGAATATTCATGTACTTAATTTGTTTGTGCGTTTCGGCACATGGATATTTCATAATCTTGTGATTTAAATTCTTTAATAAAAATAAAGAAAACTTTCTAAATAAAATATTATATTTAAATATTTATTACACAGTCATAATATGGATATTTTACAAGATTTTATTAAAACACTCAGTAAAGAAGAGTTTAAAAGTTATAAGTTATTTGTAAAAAGAACACACAACTTTGATTCTAGAAAAGACATTGAATTGTTTGATTCAATTAAAAAACATGGCGATGAAACAGACACCTTCCACAATAAGGCCATTTATAAAACCGCTAAAGCAGATGCTAAATATTACAGACTCAAAAACAAAATTGTTGATGATTTAGGGGTAGTAATAACAAATTTAAATCATCGTAAACCCGAATTGGATGTGTTGCACTTACTTTCAATAGCTAAAATATTTAATTCTAAAAAGCAATTTGAATTAGCCATTCATTATTTGAAGTTAGCAGAAAGAAAGGCCAGTGAAAAAGAAGATTTTGCCATACTTGAAGCCATTTATGAGCAAATGATACGTTTGAGTTTACAAAATGTTGAACTTCCTCCTACAGAAATTATTGAAAAAAGAAACGAAAACAGCCAACGTTTAAAATTATTACAAGATTTAGAAAACAATTTAGCGGTATTATCTTATGAAGTGAAAACCACTCAAAATTTAACACCTAAAAAAGCCATTACAGATTGGTTAAACCAAACTTTAAAAAACACTTTAAAATTATCTTACGTAAAAACAAGTGCTCAATTAAGGATTAAAACTTTTCAAAACTTGAGTCGCTTGATGCTATTGTTAAACGATTATGTTTCGTTAGAAGCATATTTAAAAACATGTTTAGTAGAGTTTGAAAATGATGGAATCTTTAAAAAAGAAACTCATGATATTAAACTTCAATTATTAGTGTATTTGTGTAACGCATCTTTTGTGTTAAACAAGCACAATCAATCATTGCAATATGCATCAGACCTCAACGCTAATTTAAAGGCCTATAGTAAACAAAACCACGATCAGTATTTGTTTTACTATTACAATATTTTGGTAATGAATTATACCAAAACAAATTTGGAAAAAGCGTTAGACACCTTATTGGAAGCTCAACAACAACCTGTTATTAAATCTAATCCAACAAACTATTTTTACGTACTTAATAACTTAGCAATAACATACTTTGATTTAAAAAGAAATAAACTAGCAAGTAAGTTTTTTAGTCAAATGTATATTTCACAAAACTATAAGTCGTTTGATGAGATTTTTAAATTTAAACTAAGTTTGTTTGAATTAATTAATAAAATAGAAATGCAAGATGTTGATGCGTCTCAAAAATTAATTGGTCAGTTAGAAAAAGCGCAAACAAGTATAAAAGAAAAAGAAAGCATAAAACAAGATTCTATTCTTATTAAATTACTTCACTCCTATTTGTTTAAATATAATGCAAAATGGAGGCCTGTAAAAAAGGATATAGAAAAATTCATTACAGATTACCCAATAGATGAAAGGCAATCGGGTATTATTAATTACTCCAATTGGTTACAAGAAAAGGTTTAAAGCTTTATTTAAACCATAGTCAAGCGACATTAATTCAATTTACTCACTATGAGATTGTTTCGTTGTACCACCTCGCAATGACGAATTACAATGGTGTTTCATCTATTGTCTTGAAAATATTAGTTAAAATATTACTTACGCTTTTTATACCTTTTTTCGTTACGAATAACTATTGGCTTTGAATTAACATGGCTCACAAATTCAAAATCTAATTGCTTCTTAACCAAATCAGCTCTTTTTACTTTAATAGTTACCTTATCACCAAGCGCATAAATATTGCCTGTTCTACGGCCTACAACTCTATAATTATCAGCATCAAACGAATATTGGTCGTCCTTTAAATCACGTAAAGCAATTCTTCCTTCACACTTGTTCTCAGTTATTTCAACAAAAATACCAAACTCAGTTACGCCACTTATAATACCATTAAAAGCTACCCCAATCTTGTCCTCTAAAAACTCTACTTGCTTATATTTAATAGATGCTCTTTCAGCCTCTGCTGCAAGTTTTTCCATATCAGACGAATGCTTACACAACTGCTCTAATTCATCTGCTTTTAAATACATATGGTGTGCAAGTTTTGCTTCAAGCAAACGGTGTACCATTACATCCGGATAACGACGAATTGGAGAAGTAAAGTGCGTATAATAATCAAATCCCAAACCATAATGTCCTGAGTTTTTTGTAGTATAAATAGCCTTTGGCATACTTCTTACCGCTAATAATTCAATCATGCTTTGTTCTTTTTTATCCTTAACATCAACTAATAATTTATTAATAGATTGTGCTGTTTTTTGTTTGTTGCCAATGGCTACAGAATAACCAAAACGTTCAACAAAATTGTTTAACTCTTGAAGTTTCTCATCTTTTGGCACATCGTGTACACGATACACTACTGCATTTGCAGCAGTATTTTTATCTTGTTGCTTTTTAGAATTGTCTTTGTTTTCTTGTTTTTGTGATTTCCCTAAAAACTCTGCAACCTTTCTGTTAGCAAGCAACATAAAGTCTTCAATTAATTTGTGAGCATCTTTTTGTGTTTTAAAATAAACGCCTGTTGGCGCTCCATGTTCATCTAATTGAAATTTAACCTCAGCCTTATCAAAAAATATTGAGCCTTTAGACGTTCTTTCTGCACGAAGAATTTTAGCTAATCTATCAAGAGTAAAAATCTCATCTTTATAATCGCCTTTGCCTGTTTCAATAACCGTTTGCACTTCTTCGTATGTAAAACGACGATCGCTATAAATAACAGTTTTCCCAAACCATTGGTTTTGAATTTGAGCATTATCATCTAATTCGAACACAGCACTAAAGCAATACTTTTCTTCATGTGGACGAAGAGAACATGCAAAATTACTTAACACTTCGGGTAACATAGGTACGCATCTATCTACTAAATATACAGATGTTGCACGACTTACCGCCTCATCATCTAAAATGGTTTTTGGTTTTAAATAATGTGTAACATCAGCAATATGAACGCCAACTTCCCAATTACCATTCTCTAATAATTGCAAAGATAGGGCATCATCAAAATCTTTTGCGTCAACAGGATCAATTGTAAACGTTGTAATACCTCTAAAATCTCTACGTTTTGCAATTTCTTCGGGAGTAATTTCAGTATTTAAATTTTTTGCTTCAGCTTCCACTTTAGGATCAAATACCATCGGTAAACCAAACTCAGCCATAATAGCATGAATTTCAGTTTCATGATCACCAGCATTACCAAGCACTTCAACAACCTTACCATTTGGATTATCTGAACCTCTTTTCCATTCAGCTAATTCAACAACAACCTTTTGTCCGTTTTTAGCATTTAAAGTATCTTGTAGTGGTACAAAAAAATCAACATGAATTTTTGAATAATCAGGAACTACAAAAGCAAACTTTGGGTTTATTTGAATAGTACCAACGTATTTTGTTTTATTGCGTTTTATTACTTCTACAACTTCTCCTTCAGGTTTACCTCTGTTTTTAGAAGTAATGTTAACCTTTACTAAATCGCCATGCATGGCATCTTTACTTTTCCTAAAAGGAATGTATACATCTTGAGTATCGGGAGAAATAATTACATAAGAAGCTCCTGATGTTGTAAAGTCTATAGTGCCCGTTTCATAGGTTTTAGTTTCCTTAGCTTGGTATTTTCCAATTTCTTTTTCTACTACAAATCCTTGATGCTTTAATTCTTCTAGGGTTTCCAACAGTGTAAACCTATCGCTCTCGTTGCTAATTTCCATAGCAGCACCTAATTGCTTATAATTAAAAGATTTTTCGGAATTATGTTTTAAAAACGTTAATACCTCTTCAAAAAGGTATCGTTTTTGTGGTTTTTTCTTTGATTTTGCCATTTTATTTTTTTACACCAACACGGTGTTTTGTAAAGATAACGAAAATGGATTTAAAACCTTAAAACAAATCCATTATTTATAAAGTAATAGCTGCTAACAAATATTAACAACCAAGTAGTTAACTTTTAATTTACCTATTGATGTTTTGAGTATTTAAGCCTATTTTTACAGAACAAAATTTTTAATATGTATACAATAAAAGTAAACAATACTAAAGAATACAAGGTTGATCTTAATTCAAATTCTGGAAACAAAATTGAAGGAAAAATAAATGACACACTGTTTAGTTCAGATTTTATTAAAATAGGTGATGGTTTTTATAATCTTATAAATGAAAATAAAACATATACTTTAGAAATTGTAAAACACATACCTGAAGAAAAAACGTTATTAGTAAAAATAAATAACACACCTTACTCATTATCTATTAAAGATAAATACGATGAATTATTACACAATTTAGGTTTAGATAATTTAGCCACTAAAAAGGTTAATGATGTTAAAGCACCAATGCCAGGAATGGTATTAAATATAGTTGTTACAGAAGGTCAAGAAATAAAAAAAGGAGATTCATTAATTATTTTGGAAGCCATGAAAATGGAAAACGTTTTAAAATCTCCAACTGACGGTATCATCAAAAAAATTGCAGTAACAAAAGGTGTTGCTGTAGAAAAAAATCAATTACTAATTCAATTTTAACATGAGCGACAGAAGAGATTTTTTTAAAAAACTAGGCGCTTTAGGCTTAGGAACTATTGCTACAAAATTAAGTAGTAATAATAAACTAGAAGTTTTAGATAGTATTGCTAACCAAGCAAATACAAATGAAGCTTTTGTTTTACCAAAACTACCTTATGAATATATTGCCTTAGAACCTTTTATTGATGAAGAAACGATGAAAATTCATCATTCAAAACATCATAAAGCTTATGTAGACAAATTAAATGCTACACCATCAACAAATATGGATTATCATGTAGATGATATTACTAAGTGCATACATCTTGATCCTGCAATGAAATCAAATTCTGTTATTCGCAACAATTTAGGCGGACACGTTAATCACTCCTTGTTTTGGGTATTACTTAAACCCAACCCAAACTCAGAGACTAATTTGCCATTAGAAAAGCTTGGAGCAGAAATTAAAAATACATTTGGTTCACTTGATGAATTTAAAAAACAATTTAGCGAAGCATCTTTAAAAATATTTGGTAGTGGCTGGTGTTGGCTTATAAAACAAAATGGGAAATTAAAAATTGTAACTACACCAAATCAAGATAACCCATTTATGAGAGAAAGCGTTGTAGATAAAAACCAAACTACAGTTGTACTTGCCCTAGATATTTGGGAACACGCATATTATTTAAAACACCAAAACAAAAGAGCTAATTATATAGCAGATTGGTGGAACATTATTAATTGGGAAAAAGCCGAGGACTTTTATTTAAACGGAAATAAAATTTAATTTTTTATATGCGTTTATTCTTAATTCTACTATTTGCTTCTAATTTATTGTGCGCACAAAACACAAAACAATCGTCAACCGACAGTATAGATGCTATTACGCTTAGAAAAATATTTGATTATTATTTATTAAAAAGCAAATGCTATTCTAATTTAGAATTTCTTTCAACCAAAATAGAAAGTAGGTTAAGCGGCTCGCCTGGTGCAGCAAAAGCAGTAACTTGGGCTAAGCAAGCCATGTATAATGCAGGTGCAGATACGGTTTATTTACAACCTTGCATGGTACCACATTGGGTGCGAGGTAAAAAAGAAGCATGTTATAGTCTTAACAAACAAAATAAAAAAACAAATTATTCAATTTGCGCTTTAGGCAACTCTATTGCAACACCCAAAAGTGGTGTACTTGCAAATGTTATAGAAGTAAATAGCTTTAAAGAATTAGATTCTTTAGGTGAAAAAAATATAAAAGGAAAAATTGTTTTCTTTAATGTTTATTTTAACCATTCGCACTTAGCAACAGGAACTTGTTATGCTGAAACTGTCGGTTATAGGTATTCAGGGCCCAGCAAGGCAGCTAAATACGGGGCCGTAGCAACTATTGTTAGGAGCATGAGTTCTATTAATAATGATTTTCCGCACACAGGTGTAATGGGTTATGATACGAGTTTGTGTAAAACAAAAATACCTGCCTGTGCAATTAGTTTTAGTGGTGCAGATAAATTATTAAGTAACCTAAAACAAAACCCACAATTAAAACTAAACATTACACAAAATTGTGAAATGCTTAAAAATGAATTGTCGTATAACGTGGTAGGTGAAATTAAAGGTACAACTAAATCAAATGAATATATTATAGCAGGTGGTCACCTTGATGCTTGGGATAATGGCCAAGGCGCGCATGATGATGGCGCAGGTGTTGTGCAAGGAATTGAAGTGTTGGGTATGTATAAAAAACTAGGGATAAAACCTTTACATACAATTAGAGCCGTAGCTTTTATGAATGAAGAAAATGGTGGTGTTGGTGGCAAAACCTATTTTGAAGATACTAAAACAAAAAACTTAAAACATATTGCCGCGCTTGAGAGTGACGCAGGAGGTTTTTCTCCAAGAGGTATTGGTGTTGATACAACAATGGGAGCATTTCAAAAAGTATTAGAATGGAAAGAATTATTAAACCCCTACTTTGTTCAGTACATAAACAAAAATGGAGGCGGCGCAGATATTAACCCATTAAGAGCATTGGGCGTGCCATTGTTTGGATTTCAACCCGACGGACAAAAATATTTTGATTACCACCACACAGCCGATGATACGTTTGATAAAGTTAATAAACGAGAACTAGAATTAAGCGCTGGTGTAATTGGTGCACTGATTTATTTAATAGATACTAGAGGTTGGTAAACAACATATTTTATAATGAAATTATCGCAAAAAAAACTTAGCTACCTTGTATTAATAATTGCAGTTGGTATTAGCATTTTATTTGCCTTTAAAATTAAACACCTCAATTTTAATTACGATTTTGAAGCTTTTTTTCCTAATGAAGACAATGAACTTGAAACGTATATAAAACACCGTAATCGTTTTGAATGGGACAATGAATTTGTTTTACTAGGTATTGAAAACAAAGCGGGGATTTTTAAAAAAGACTTCTTAACTAAAATTGAAACCCTTTCGAACGAAATAAAATCCATTCAATATGTAGATAAGGTTATTTCTCCTACCAATATTAAAAACACATCGCTTAGTGGCATTGCACCAGTGCAAAAAAAATTAATGCACGTTGATGATGAAACATTATATAAAGACGATAGTATACTCATTTATAACACACCAGAATTAATTGGTTCGTTTTTTCCGAACGATGCCAAATCCATTTCAATATTTATTAAAACCAAAGAAGGATTAAGCAAAGTAAAAAGTGATAGTTTAGCAAGAAACATAGAAGCTGCATTTAAAAAATTTAAATTTGATGAAGTTCATTTTGTTGGAAGGATTGTGGCGCAAGATGTGTACTTAAAAAACTTGGAAAAAGAATTTGTTTACTTCTTAAGTATTTCTTTAGTATTAGTAGTTGTTTTTTTATGGTTTTCGTTTAAGTCGGTTTATGGTATTGTTGTTCCAATTACCATTGTTATAGTTTCCATATTTTGGACACTTGGTATTATGGCTCTCATTGGCCAACCCTTAGATATTATGACTGTTATGTTGCCAACAATGATTTTTATTGCAGGAATGAGCGATGTGGTTCATTTTTTCTCTAAATACTTTGAGGAAGTTTCGAAAGGAACAGAGCGCGTAAAAATATTTCCTTTGATTTTAAAAGAAGTTGGCTTTCCTACATTCTTAACTTTAATTACAACCGTAGTAGGCTTCTTATCCTTATTGTTTTCGAGCATTGTTCCAATTAGAGATTTTGGTATTTATACCTCTGTAGGTATTATTATAGCTTTTGTTTTAACATATACTTTACTTCCTGCATTACTGTTTTTGTTTACTCCAAAAAAATTAGTTGCCGTTCATAGTCATGATAATAAAACTTATAATGCAATGAGAAGCGTGTTGTTTTGGATATTTAGAAATCAAAAAACAATTATTATTACTTCCTGCGTTTTAGTAGTATTATCAATAATTGGTGTTACAAAAATTAGGGTAAATAATATTTTACTGGAAGATTTATCTGACGGAGTTAAAATAAAACAAGACTTTATGTTTTTTGATAAACATTACAGTGGAGTAAGACCACTTGAACTTTCTATAGAAATTAAAAACAAAAACGTTTGGGATTATGAGGTAATGCAGCAATTAAATAGCATTGATGAATTTTTGAAAAAAGAATACCATGCTGGCTTTATGTATTCGCCAGCTATGTTATGTAAGAGCATTAATAAAGCCATGAATGAAAACACTTCTGGCTTTCCAACTAAAGAAGATTACGATGAAATTAAAAACCAACTCATAGAAAACAAAAAAAATAAAGACATAAAAAAAGTAATTTCGGTTGATGGTAAACATGCCCGTATTAGTGCTAAAATAAATGATATTGGAAGCATAGTTGTAAATGAACACAATAAAAAACTATTAGAGTTTATTAAAACCAATATAAACGCAAATGATATTACTATAAAAATTACTGGTGCTGCTCATTTAGTAGATAGAAACAATGAATACATGGTGTCTAATATGACCCAAGGTTTTTTATTTTCAATAATTGTAATTGCACTTTTAACCTATTTATTGCATAGAAGTTGGCGTATGGTATTGGTGTTTATACTTCCTAATTTTATACCATTGCTTATAATTGCAGGTATTATGGGGTTTGCAGGCATTGAGTTAAAAGCAGCAACGTCATTAGTATTTAGTATTGCCTTTGGTGTGGCCACTGATGATACCATACATTTTATTTCGCGTTTAAAAATAGAACTGGGCTATGGTAAATCATTAGTTTACGCTTTTAAACGCACATACTTTGAAACAGGTAAACCAATATTGCTTACTACGTTTATTTTAATGGGAGGCTTTATAAGCCTTATGGTGAGCGATTTTCAAAGCACCTTTTACTTCGGCTTTTTAATTTGTATAACTATTATCATTGCTGTAATAGCGGATATGTTTTTACTTCCTGTACTTTTATTTTGGATATTGGGAAAAGGCAATAAAAAATCAAAGTAAATTTTTTATAGTTCATTTTTTAATCTTTATTATCAGCTAACTTATCCTACATATACAACATACGGTTGCAAGATTGGACTATGTTTTGTAAATTTATAGTACTTAGCGATAAGTTATTGGCTATTTTGAAAGACGAGATAAGAAATCAAGAACGAATTATAAGAATAATATGAATAAATATTACATACTAAAATCTGTAGTAGAAAATGAAGATTACTTCGCCGAAAAAGGTAACACATCAGAAGAGGATATTTATCGTGAAAGTGTTTCAGGTATATCGCTCAAGAATAAGAATGTAAAAATTGAATTGAAAAAAAATAAAGGAAAAGTTCAGAACAATATTGAAAATTTATATGGGATTCCAATAATATCAGAACTTATTTCGAATATCTTGTTAAACACATGCCCTAATGAAATTGAATTATTTGAAGTTAAGGTTAACATGTCAACGAATTTGAAATACTGTTTTTTAAATATCCTCGATAACTTGGACGCTATCAATTTACTAGAATCTATTTTAGTTGAGATTATACCTGAAACCAAAGTATTCTCAGAAATTGAAAAATTGGTTTTAGATGATTTTAAAGTAAGTTCAAGACAAATTTTTAGATTAAAACATTTTAGAGCTGAAATTGTAATATCTCAAGATTTAAAAAACAGACTTGAAGAGTTAAAAATATCTGATTTTAAGTTTATACCAATTGAAGAATTTAAATACAAAGCAGGTACTTTAAATAGATATTAAATTGAATGGATCCCAACCTCGTCCTCGTTTGCAACGAGGACGTAATAGAAAGGCGTTTGCAACGCATGTAATATTTAATTGTTATTAAATAAATTTGCATTTGAAGCTAAACGAACTGCTAGAGCGAAAAATTACAAAGTATGGCGTGATGATAATCATGTTATCTGTTTAGAAAAAAGTGATTGGGTTTTGCAACGTTTGAATTATATTCATCAAAACCCAGTAAGGCTAATGATTGTTTCAAATCCAGAAGAATATATTTTTAGTAGTGCAATAGATTATGCTGATGGAAATGGATTGGTTACAATAACAAAGCTTTAATTTGAGCGTTATAAACGCTCTTTTAAAACGTCCTCGTTACAAACGAGGACGAGGGGACGATGTTTAATTACGATTTAAAAAAACTTAAAACCAACCTTTTTTCTTACCGCCTAAGCCAAGCACACCAAGTAATCCACGGGCAACTTCTTTAAATACGGTTCTGCCTACTTGTCTTACCATTGTGTTATCACTAATTTTTTCTAGTGTTGACTTCTCTTCTTTTTTAGATTTCTTTTCAGGTTTTTCCTCTTCTTTTTCTTCCTCTTCTTCCTTAGCAGCGTCTTGTAATTTTTTATTTAAAATCTCAAAAGCACTTTCTCTATCTATAACCTCGTTGTATTTAGCAGCAATGGTACTCGAAGAAACTGTTTGTTGAATTTCATCTGGAGTTAAAACCCCTATTCTACTCATTGGTGCTCTTAAGTGTGTTGCCGCCAATGGCGTTGGAATCCCTTTTTCGCTTAATGCAGAAATTAAACATTGTCCAATTCCAAGGCTTGTAAGTAATTCATCGGTTTTATAGTATTCAGAAATTGGATAGTTCTCTGCCGTTTTTTTAATTGCTTTTCTGTCTTTTTCAGTAAAAGCACGCAAAGCATGTTGCACTTTTAAACCTAACTGTGCTAAAACAGCATCGGGCACGTCATAAGGGTTTTGTGTACAAAAATAAATCCCCACTCCCTTACTTCTAATCAATTTAATAATTGATTCTATTTGATCTAATAATGCTTGAGAAGCTTCTTTAAATATTAAATGTGCTTCATCAATAAAAATACACAACTTTGGTTTTTCAATATCACCAGCTTCTGGGAAATTATGATACACTTCTGCTAATAAACACAAAATAAAAGTTGAAAATAATTTTGGTTTATCTTGGATATCAACTAATCTGATAATAGATGCCATTCCTCTGCCATAAGAATCTACACGGGTTAAATCACTTACTTCAAACGAGCGTTCTCCAAAAAACGCTTCGGCGCCTTGCGATTCTAATTCAATAATTGCTCTTAAAATAGTAGATGTAGATGTAGAAGATACGTTGCCATAATTTTTTTGTATTTCCTCTTTACCTTCTTCTGTAATATAATTTAAGAGTGTTTTAAAATCTTTTAAATCCAACAATGGAAGCTTTTTATCATCGGCATACTTAAAAATAATAGCTACAATACCACTTTGTGTTTCGTTTAAATCCAATACTTTTGAAAACAATACGGGTCCAAATTCACTCACAGTAGCTCTTAGCTTTGCTCCATTTTCTTTTGATAAAGTTAAGAACTCAACACTAGTTCCGTTTGGTACAAATGGAATTCCAATTGCTGCATGTCTTTCATCAATTTTAGGATTTGTTACACCAGCTTTTGCAATACCGCTCAAATCTCCTTTTAAATCCATTAATAAAACGGGAATACCTTTGGCGCACATATTTTCGGCAATAACTTGCAAAGTAACAGTTTTACCTGTTCCAGTAGCTCCAGCAATTAAACCATGTCTGTTTAAGGTTTTAAGAGGTATTTTAACTTGTGCTTCTTTTTGTGGAACACCATCAAGCATTGCTGCTCCCATTAAAATAAAATCGCCTTTAGTAGCGTAACCATCATTTATTTGCTGTGTAAACTTTGTAAGATCTGCCATCTGTTTTTTTCTCTAAAAATAAAAAAGCTACAGTAATTTTTACATGAAGATTTTAAACATTTTGGTAACATAATAGGAGTTTGTTTATTACAATTATTTCCTAATTTTACGTTATGGACACAACTCAAACAATACCCGTAAAATCTAAATGGAGAAAAAGAATACTCGTTTTTTTATTTAGTATCATAGCCCTATTTGTTATTTATGTATTAATATGTGGTATTTCATATAGTAAAGGATCAAGAACTGGTGTAGTAGTAAAGCTATCTCAAAAAGGCTTTGTGTTTAAAACTTACGAAGGTCAAATGAATTTAGGTGGAATTACTTCGGGCGATGGTACTCTTTTACCAACTAAGGTGTGGGACTTTTCTATTCAAAAAAACGATACAGCAACATTTAATTCAATAACTCGAAGCCAAGGGAAAGAAGTTCATTTATACTATACTGAAGTTTTAAAATCATTTTTTTGGCAAGCAGATACAAAGTATTTTGTTACCAAAGTTGAAATTGTTAAATAATAGTGAGATTGCTTGAAAATAAAATTACTAAATCTGTATTACTATTTTTTGTATTAATACAATTAAATGCTAATTCCCAAAACATTGATTCTTTAAAACAAGTTTTTAGAACAACAAACCAAGATACAACACGCTGCAATGTGTTGATTTCACTAGTAGAGTTTGAGCAAAATGATAGTGTTACTTTCGAATACATGAAAACATTAAAAGAGATTGCTGAAAAAAACTTGGCAAATAAATCTCTTGTAAATAAAAAAATATTTCTTCAACATTTAGCTTATTCTTATAATGAATTTGGTTCGTATTATGACTCAAAAGGCAAGCTTGCTGTTGCAAAAGAAAACTACGAAAAAAGCCTACATATATTAGAAAAATTAGATCTTAAAGAAGCATATGGCGCAATACTAAACAACTTAGGAGCATTATGTGAAAAAAGAGGCGAAATAACATTAGCTTCAAATTACTTAGAAAGAAGTTTTAAGGTTTACGAAAGTGATTTGGATACAATTGGAATGGCGCATTCATTAAATAGTTTAGGTTTTTTATATAAAAACCAGGGAAATGTTACAAAATCATTAGACTACTTCTTTAGAAGTTTAAAAATTAGTGAGAAATCAAAAGATAAAAAAGGGATTGCTATATCATACAACAATATTGCATCTATTTATCAAAACCAAGAGGATTATAATAGTGCGCTATACTACTTTAAAAAAAGTTTAAAAATATTAATTGAAATAAATATTAAAGAGTACGAGGCAGCATCATTAAATAACATAGGACACCTTTATATTAAAAAAAATGAATTTGATACTGCTTTAATTTATTACAATAAAAGTTTAAAAATACAGAATGAAATTGGCAATCAATATGGTATAGCCACAACATTAAACAACTTAGGAAGGCTTTTTGAGGCAAAGAAAAATGAAGACGAGGCGCTAAATTATTTTCAAAAAAGTTTGGCGATATTTGAACAAAGTGAAGAAAAAAAACCTACAGCTAGCGTACTTTGTTCAATAGCAAACTTATTAGCAAAAAAGGGAGATTATAAAAACGCTCTAAAGTTTGCTAATAAAGGGTATGAATACGCAAAAGAACTTGGTTTTCCGGAAATTGTTCAATCTGCCGCAGTAACACTAACATATATTCACAAAAAATTAAAGAATTATGAAGAAGCGTTTAAATACTATGAAATAGAAGTTCAAATGAGCGACAGTCTTTTTAATGCAGAAACAAAAAAAGAATCTGTAAAAAAACTAATGCAATATGAATATGAAAAAAAAGAATTAGAAACTAAACTAATTCAAGATAAAAAATTAGCTGAACTAACTCTCCAAAATGAAAAAGCCGCTTCACGTAAAAATAAAATAGTATTTAGTCTATTATTTATAGCCTTATTTTTAAGTGCAAGTATATTTTACTTATTTAAACTATTTAAACAACGCTCCATTATTAACGCGAACAAAAACAAAGAACTAAAGCAAAAACTCTTACTTAGTCAAATGAATCCTCATTTCATATTTAATTCAGTAGATAATATACAGAGTTTGATTCACAGCAATAAAAATAAAGAAGCGGTAAATTACCTAACAAAATTTTCAAAATTAACACGACAAATACTTCAAAATTCCAACGAAAACTATATTTCTTTTGATGAAGAAATAATTGCTACCGAAAAATTAAAATTACCACATCCTGAAATGCAAAATCGTTTGTTTGTTTTGCTTCCAATGCGTGATTTGAATTTGGATTGGCGTCATCCAATTTTG